>CAYWNG010000010.1:7673-25829 GCA_964458685.1 uncultured Pirellulaceae bacterium | reverse complement strand
GCGACGATCGACTACAGCAACTACAGCGTGGATCACACCCAGTTCACCGAGCTTGCGAACCATACTTCGCGGTGAAGACATGTTGCCCAAGTCGACGATCACAAGGTCGAAGCTCTGCGAAAGTTCCTGAAGCATTCTTGCGACGTTGTGCTCGTTCAATTCCGGAGCGTTCAGTCTTTCTAGCAGTGGGACCAACGTGACTTGATCATCGACGGAATGAACGGCGATCTCTTCCAAAGGCAGTCGTTTTGCGACCGCTTCATGCCAGTCCACATCCAATTCCAAATTGGTTTGATAGGAAAGCGATGGATTTTCAATGTTGCTGTCAACCAAGGCGATGTTCAGCCCGTGCTTTCCCGCAAGCATTGCTAAGCAGCAAGCCACCGTTGAGGTACCTTCACCGCTTTGTGGGCTGGTGACAGCCAAGACTTGAAGGCCTTCTTGGCAAGCTCGCATCAAATTCTCAACTACGGTCGAGGACTCTTCATCCATCGCTCGCGACAATTCGGAGCAAACTTGAGGCCACTGCAATCGATCGACTTCCCAAAGTGGATTGAAGATCTTCATGCGCGATTGACGCAAGACTTGCTCGCGTCGCTTAGTCTTTTCCAAGTTGCGAGTATGCGAGTCACCCATGGTTTCAGGATGAGGCATCGGTGTGATCGTTGAAAATCCTGCAGATGCGTAGCCTGGAGTCGTATCGCTGGAACGCGAGACTGTAGGGCCGCGTCCGACCGATTGCGTCTGGTAGTTGGTCGGCATCGCAGGAGCTGGCTGTGTGTTGGCTCGCTGAGCGACTGGTTGACTGGCTGATTGAGGATTGGCTGATTGAGGATTGGCTTGTTGAGAATAGGCTGGTTGTGAATAAGCTGGTTGTGAATAAGCTGGTTGCATGGATTGCTGCCGGGCTTGCAAATCGGTCGGCGACTGAGCTCGCATGATTTGCTCCAACTCCATATCGTAAGCCGTTGGACTTTCGTCGTCCTCGTGGCCTTCCATGGGCTCGACAAATCCAGGCGGCATACTGGCACCGCTGCCATTGGCTGCATAGCTTGGTCGGTCCAGTCGGAAGATCTCACCGCCTTGATTCTTCGTAGCAATTTGTTGAGCCAAGTTTTGTTCTGGCTGCGAGCTTCGAGCGTCCGAGGTCGTGCGTACAGGACTCACCGTGGGACGTGTCACCACTTCCTTCGCAGGCGATGGTACACGTTCAGGGCCATCGGCAGCGGCAGCTTGATTGCGGATTGGTTTTGGTCGCGTTGAAGCCATCGCGGTGTTAGGTGCTACGACCGTCGTACCGCCGAACAGTAGCGAGTACATCGTTTCGTCCCACTCGGTCATCTCTTGTTGCGTGAGAGTTTCGACTTGCTGCGACAGAGCTTCGACACGTTGAGCAACCGTTGTGGCAGACTGAGGTTGCGCTGGAGCCGGAATCGGTGCCGCAGCGCGCATCGGTGGTGGCACTTGGGACATCGGATAGGCTTGCGGAACGGGCTGAGCTGGTTCTCGCGGAGGTGTGAACAGGTGCGGCGCTGGAATTTGAACTGTGGCAGTATCAAACCGAACCATCAAGGGATCTTGTTGTTGACTAGCCGACGTTTCACCCGAAGGAGCTACAGGACCAGTGGTACCACCTTTGCCATAAGCTTTGATGAATACTCGATTGAGATTTTCTGAGCCCATCGGTGCTTCCTTGACTACTCTGCGCGTTGCGAAAGATTTTGAATTAACGAACCGGTTGATAACGATTGGCTGGAGCGTTTGGCGTATTGGCTGGCTGCGAAGCTTGACCGGCTCGCATCAGATCGACATAGGCCTTAATGATCGACTCCACTTCGCCGTTTGGGTCTGGTGTGACTGTTGTGCGTAGATTGCTTGGCGTGCCCTGACCGGCTGGCAACTGCTGCGTGCTTACCGTCGAGGCGTTCACTCCCTGGCTTGGAACTGCTGGATTTGTTCCCGTAGCATTCGTTGAGCCGCCGACTAGATTTGGAATGGTCGGCGAAGATGGATAGGCTCGATTGTAAGTAGTGGCACCTGTCGCGGGTGTGTTGGGAAATGCTGGCGTGGTCAGATTTGGCGTGGTCAAATTTGGAGCGGTCAGACTCGGGGTGCTCAACGTTGGATTAGTTACTGGATTGTTCGATGCTGTACTGTTCAAAGCTGTCGCGAGGTTTGGAGCATTGGTGTCCAGCGCGAACGAGTTCGTATTCAGCGATGCTGGTGTGAAGGATGGCAGCGATGGCTCGGCCAAGGGGCTCAAGCCTCCCGCACTATTGCTTGCTCCATCGTATAGCGACGGGCTTTGCCCCAATTGAATTGAAGCCGATTGAGCTTGGACATCATTGTTGTTAGATGTGTCACGGTCGTTCAGCAGTTGCAATGAATTGTTCGGCATTTGAAGCGGTTCGAGCAACTGAGCGGTAGCCAGCGGTTGATTGAGGTCTTTGGCTGGATTCTCAAGTGTTAGCGTGTTGCTATTGTCTTGCGAAAAACCGTTGTTGCTTGGTGGGCTGACAAGACTGTTCACCAGAGCATCCGCAGCGCTACTGTCGCTGTTTGGTAACGCAGCAGGTGGAGTGAGAGGGTTGCCTGTAGCGTTAGTACTTGTAGCGTTCGTGCCATTAGCATTGGTTGCAGTGGCGTTCGTCACGGGGGGAATTTGTATGTTGGCTAAATCGCCGAACTCGCTCGTCGAGTTGCTATCGGTGGCGATTGTATTGCTGCCAGCACGGCCTCGAGATCGAAGCACGGCGATGCAGGCGAAGTAAGCGGCGACCAACAGAAGGATCAGGATGACACCGCTTGACCAATGTTCCCACCACGTTCGCGGCGGTTCATCGGCTTCCATAGGTTGACTGGTGATCGAGACCGGTAGAGACGCGGGCGCTGGATTCGCTTCAGGCATCGGTGCCGCGGCGAATTCCATCAACGACTCAGTCGGCATGTCTGCAACCGGAGGCAGCGGCTGTAGCTGTACGCTCGGCAATCGAAACAAGACGGGCGTCGTCTCGAGCATAGTTTGAGCCTGCAAGCGCGAGCTTGGTCTCGAACGATCGAGTTGACTTGGTGTTGACTTGGTCATTGCTGAGCTTCCTTCTCATCTCCGCCGTGCATCATGCTGGCGGTATCTCAAGTTTCCATACCGGAAAACCGCCTTGCAGATCAAGAGCATGCGGTTTCCCGTTACCAGAACAGTTCATCGTCTCTGTTTATCGTCGCCGACTTTAGGGAACTTGAGGCTTTTGTCGGTTAAGCCGAGTTTTTCTGTTGCGAAGGATAGTGTGATTGGCGATTTTGGGGCGGGTGGGTCAAATGGGTTGGCCGTTTAGACTGGCCTCTGACGGCCTAATAATCTCGCGATCCAGGAGGCCTCTAAGGTCGAGCAACGCAATTTAGCCTTGCTTTTCAGACAGTTTTAGCGGATAATCCTTTAATCCGGATTGACGGATGAATGTCCCGCGGCAGTCCTCCGACCGTGGCGCGATAATCACCAGCATTCCGGCCGCGAGTTGACTGAATCCCAACCCGAAGCGTTAGGGAGGGGCAGCCAACCCGCTGCGTCAGCGAGGGACAGCCAGATTGACCTTTAATCTCAACCCGCTGCGTCAGCGAGGGAAACTTAGATTGAATTAAACCCGCTGCGTTAGCGAGGGACGCTCAGACTCCTCCCTCGCGCACGCTTCGGGTAGGGTCGAAAAAACTGAAAAAACCTGAAAAAAGTCAGCCCCTCGCTAACGCTTCGGGTTGGGAAGGAAAACCCCGAAAAAGTCCCTCCCTTGCTAATGCTCGGGTTGTGAAAAACTGCTTCGGCCGACGATATTTGGATAACCAATCCGCCGCGATTTGACCATTTTTGCATAGAAACGATTTTGAAAGATGTCCTCAGTGAATCGAACTCAACAGCTTCTCGACGCACTCAACAACCGCATCCTGATTCTCGACGGCGCGATGGGAACGATGATTCAGCGGTTGGGACTCGATGAAGCGGCGATGCGCGGCGAACGATTTGCTTCACATCATAAGGATCTGAAGAACTTCGCTGACATTCTGGCCTTAACCCACCCTGAGAAACTCAGCCAGATTCACCGTCAATACTGCGAAGCTGGCGCGGACATCGTTTCCACCAATACCTTCGGAGCAAGTCCAGTGGGTATGGAGGAGTTTGATCTGCCCAATCCGCTTGAACTAGTCCGCGAGATCAATGCTGCGGCTGTGGCCTGCGCGCGGAAGGCAACCGACGAATTCACCAAGTTGACTCCGGATCGTCCGCGGTTTGTGGCCGCGAGCATTGGTCCAACTGCTCGACAGATGGCCATCAGCACCAAGGTCGAAGATGCTGCTTATCGCAACACCGACTATCACACGATGGTCGATTCCTACTACGCACAAGTCGCCGCGCTGGTCGAAGCTGGTACCGACATTCTGCTCACCGAGACCGTGATCGACACGTTGAATCTGAAAGCCTGCCTATTTGCGATCAGCAAGTACTTCGAGGATTCTGGCCGCAGCGTACCGGTGATGATCAGCGGAACGTTTGATAAAGGTGGTCGTACCTTTGTGAGTGGTCAAAGCGTCGGCGCTTTCTGGACATCGATCAGTCACTTTCCAATGCTGAGCGTTGGTATGAACTGCGCGCTTGGGCCGGATATTATGAGGCCGCACCTCGAAGAGCTTGCCAAGTTGACGACCAGCTATGTAAGCTGCCACCCCAACGCTGGACTACCCAACGCGATGGGGCAGTACGATTTAGATCCGCCGACAATGGCTGCGATGGTTCGCGAGTTCGCGGAGAACGGTTGGTTAAACATCGTCGGTGGCTGCTGTGGTACAACGCCCGATCACATTCGCGCGATCGCCGAAGCGGTCAAGGATTGCAAGCCGCACAAGAAGCATCCGCGATCGACCAACACGCAATTGAGCGGTCAGCTTCCTCTGGAGCTGCGACCTGAGTCGAACTTCACGATGGTCGGCGAGCGAACTAACGTTACAGGTTCCAAGGCGTTTGCAAAACTGATTCGCAACGGACAGTTTGAAGATGCCGTCGAGGTAGCTCGTCAACAAGTGCTTGGCGGCGCAACGATTATCGACATCAACATGGACGACGCATTGCTGGATGGCGCGGAAGCCATGACTCGATTCCTTCGGCTAATCGCTGGAGAGTCGGACATCGCTGCGGTGCCTGTCATGATCGACAGTAGCAAGTGGGAAGTGCTTGAAGCCGGACTGCAAAATACGCAAGGCAAGTCCATCGTCAATTCGATCAGCTTGAAGGATGGCGAAGAGGAGTTTCTGCGTCGCGCGAGTTTGATCCGTCGCTATGGAGCAGCCTGTGTGGTCATGGCCTTCGACGAACAAGGCCAAGCGGTCAGTCAATCAGAGAAGGTGCGCATTTGTCTGCGAGCTTACAAGCTGCTAACAGAAACCGCCAAGTTCCCTGCTGAAGACATCATCTTTGATCCGAACATTCTCACCGTCGCGACGGGCATCGAAGAGCACAACAACTACGCCGTCGACTTCATCGAAGCGACTCGAGACATCAAGCGACTTTGCCCCGGTGCTAAGGTCAGTGGCGGTGTGAGCAACATCAGCTTCTCATTCCGCGGCAACGACTACGTCCGCGAGGCGATGCACTCGGCGTTCCTTTACCACGCTGTGCGAGCGGGTATGGACATGGGCATTGTCAACGCGGGTCAACTTGCTGTTTACGAAGATATCCCCAAGGACTTGCTAGTCCTCGTTGAAGACGTTTTGTTGAATCGCCGCGCTGATGCGACTGAGCGATTGATTGAGTTCGCTGAATCGGTCAAATCTTCCGGCAAGAAGTCGGCTGGTGAAGATCTTTCATGGCGCGATGCGGATGTTCGCTCGCGACTACAACATGCTTTGGTTCGCGGTATCGACAAGTTCATCGAACAGGATGCCGAAGAAGCCAGACAAAACTCGTCCCGATGCTTGGATGTAATCGAAGGTCCCTTGATGGACGGCATGAGCGTTGTTGGGGATCTGTTCGGCGCAGGCAAGATGTTCCTGCCTCAAGTGGTCAAGTCGGCTCGTGTGATGAAGAAAGCCGTGGCCTATCTCTCGCCATTTATGGAAGAGGAAAAGCGATTGGCTGGCTTGGATAAAACCGGTGGTCGCGGCAAAGTGCTCATGGCCACGGTCAAAGGCGACGTCCACGATATCGGCAAGAACATCGTTGGCGTTGTGATGGCTTGCAACAACTACGAAGTGATTGACTTGGGCGTGATGGTGTCCGCCGAGAAGATTTTGGAAGAGGCTCGTAAGCACAACGTCGATGTGATTGGACTTTCCGGCTTGATTACTCCAAGTCTGGATGAGATGGTTCACGTTGCGAAAGAGATGAAGCGACTGGGAATGACCACGCCTTTGTTGATTGGTGGAGCCACAACCAGCGCCAAACACACGGCAGTCAAGATCGCGCCTCAATATGATCACGAAGTGGTGCATGTGCTGGACGCATCGCGAAGTGTTCCTGTCGTCGAGCGACTGACCAATCCCGACTCGCGGCCCAAGCTGCGCGAAGAGAATCGTCAACTTCAGGTTGAACTGGTCGCCAGCTATCAAGCTCGACAAGTCAAGCTGACTCCCTACAACGATGCGTTTGCTCGTCGCTTTGCTACCGATTGGACAACGGTTGATATTCCCAAGCCAGCCTTTACCGGAACGAAAGTGCTGTCGGACTTCCCGATTGAAAAGCTGATCGACACCATCGATTGGTCGCCGTTCTTCTGGACATGGGAGCTGCGAGGAAAGTATCCGAAGATCTTCAGCGACGCTCATTGTGGCGGCGAGGCTAAAGAGCTGTTCGACAATGCTCAAGCGATGCTCAAGCAGATCGTGGACAAAAAGTTGTTCCGAGCCCATGCCGTTTACGGATTCTGGCCAGCGAACAGTGTTGGCGATGATGTGATCCTGTACACCGATGAGAGTCGGTCCAAAGAGCTGACCACGTTCCACTTCCTGCGACAGCAATGGGAACGCAAGGGGCAAGATGATTTCCGTTCGCTGGCCGACTACATCGCTCCGCGCGAAACGGGCCGAGCGGACTATATCGGCGGCTTTGTTGTCACCACTGGCGATGGAACCGACGAACTTGCTAAGAAGTACGAAGCGGCCGGCGACGACTACAACTCGATCATGGTCAAAGCGCTAGCAGATCGATTGGCCGAGTCGTTTGCCGAATGGTTGCACCGTCAAGCTCGCCAGGATTGGGGCTACGGAAAGGTCGAGGCCCTGTCTAACGAAGACTTGATCGAAGAGAAGTATCGCGGCATTCGACCAGCGCCGGGTTACCCTGCTTGTCCCGACCACACCGAGAAGGGCTTGTTGTTCCAGTTGCTTGACGCGACGGCTAAGACCGGAGTCAAGCTAACCGAGTCGTACGCAATGTGGCCCGCGGCGAGCGTTAGCGGGATGTACTTCGCTCACCCCGAGTCGCGTTACTTCACCGTCGATCGCGTCACCAAAGATCAGGTCGAGAACTACGCTCGACGCAAAGGCATGCCTCTTCGCGAAGTCGAGCGTTGGTTGGCTCCGAACCTGGGATACGACGCTTAATTCTGCCTTGCCACTAATGGAAATGGAGTGCTCTGAGATTTTGAGTTAGCTAAACCCAAAATCTGGAGACACTCCACGTCGCGCGAGAATTGAAAGCTCGCAGTACAACAGACGGTCAATGCCGTTTGTAGGTATGCGCCAAGGCGCCAGGAAGCGAATTGTGTCAGACTTGCCGCCAACAAGTATCACACCCGGAAGAACCGCTAACATAATCGCCAAACTAATCGCCGCTAAAGAGTCCGTTGACAACTGCGATTAAGCCACCGATGAAAAGGATTGGCGGATAAAAAAAGATTCGTCCGGCAAATATCCATGCTCCAAAAAACCATACACATGCTCCTATCATGGCCAGAGCTCCACCGCCAACTTTGGGCCAGTCGACACTCCACGACTGACCGCGTTCGACGTAGGCACTCTCCTGGTTGGATTGTGCGGCATGAGCCAAGTACATGTTAGCCATGGAGTTCTGCGATGAAGGCGCAGAGTTCGTTGAATTATATGGAGATGCGGGAGGTGAATAAGGCGGAGCGTAGGACTGGGGCGGTGCAGAGTAGTTCGTCGAGTAAGCTGCTGGCGATGTCGGTGCACTCGGTAGTACGTCTAACCAGCTTGAATCAGTGGAGTTGTTGGCGTAGGGCGTCGGCTGACTCGCAGGCACCGCTTCTTGTTGATTGAAAATTGCTGGTGCAGCAACCGGAACATTTCCGCCTGCACTTGGCATCTTTAAGACTGTACCGCAGGGACACTTCAACTTCTTGCCTTCGCTGCCTGCTGGCGGTCGAAGTGTGCGATTACAGTTGCTGCATTGTATGGTTGCAACTGAAGGCTTCGAAATTTGGTTCGTCGGTGCTGATTGCGTTCGCGTATTTCCAGAAGATGTCGAACTCGTTTGTGTCGCACTTGGAGCGGGGATGCGGACGAGCGTGCCGCATGAGGTACATTTGGCATTCTTGCCACTCGTGGAATCGGGGGCTTGCAAAGTCGTTTGGCAAGTAGAGCAACGGAAGCGAATTGACATGGAGGGCTCTTCGGAAAGCAGGGCGGGCGAAATTTCCGAAATCTTATAATATTGAATCGCTGAATGCAAATATTTTGGTTCGCGATGAACGGCCTGCCGGTTTGCGTGCAAACCGGCAGGCCGTTGGCCCTTAACCTATTCAAGCTTGATCACCCAGCCCGTTGGGCCCGTTGGGCTGGGCTATGTAAATCGCTGGGCCGTTGGCCCGAAATCCCAGAAAAATCGCAACTTCAAAACTAACAGCCAATGGTGTGTTGCGCTTGCGGGTGCGTATTCATTTTAGAGTGTATGGTGGTGTCGGTTCACACTGGTAGCAGGGTGAACCTTTAGAACGCAAGCTGCACACACCCTACGAAGACCTACGAAGACCTACCAAGAGAAGAGCTTAGGGATCGATGTTGAGCTCGATGCCCATGCTCTCTAACTTCTGCTTGAGGCTGTTGACTTTTTCGGCGGCGAATTGATCAATCTTGGGGAGCAGTTCATTAAGTTCGTTCTTGACGATCTCCAGTTGCTCTCGATGTGTCTTGGTTGGGCCATGCGTGGAACCAAAGGCTCCAAAAATAATGCCGTTCAAGCGATCGGAAGCGGTCGGGACATGCTCAATGAATCTCTCGTTCAAGATGGGACTGCCGAACATCAGTTTCTCGAGCTTAGTTTGTTCAAGCTCAAGAGTTCGAATCTCGCTCAACAACTGACTAGGGTCAGGCAGGCTAGTCGTCACAACGCTCTTGGCTTCCTCAAGAATTTTCTCGGCACGAGCCAGCTTACGTGAGGCGCTTGTTAGACGATTTTGTAGTGCAACCAGAGCCTTTTGAAACTCTTCGACATCCTTGCGATCTACTGGCGGCAGGGTAGGAGTCTGCAGTGGCTCGGTGTCAAACGTAATGCTCTCCGAGAGTTTCTTAGCTTCCTTTCCATCCCACTCCATGACAATCGCTTTGTACTTGCCAGGGAAGGCGAGCGAGCGGAATCGCGAGCCTGGGATTGGGGCCTTGCGAAAATCCCAAGCGACTCGATGGAGTCCTTTCTCGTTGGGTAGAGTCACTCGAGCAACGAAAGCATCAGAAGCATCCGTGATTTGAACGTATCTGCTTGGCGATAGCTCGCTCATCTCCTTCTCGAGTTCTTCCAACGAAGGAACGCTTGCGTCCTTGTTCTCTTTCTTTGCCTTCTCTTCCGCTTCTTTGCGAATGGACTTCAGCGATTTGAATGAATCTTTGAAGTGAACGGTGAAGACGGCTCCAAATGTTGGATTATCAGAGGTAAAGAAGCTGTCGCCTTGGAAGCCCTTTCGGCCGCCAAGTTTATCGGCTTGACGATACCACCAACTTCTTCGCGACGCGAACAGGTGCGCGGGCTTCTCCAAGACGCTTGGTTCTAAATCTCGAAGTGCAGCATAGTTGTCGAGCACATAAAAGCCGCGCCCAAAGGTTGCACAGACGAGATCATTCTCACGCTTTTGAATCGCTAGGTCGCGGACTGGGATCGTAGGCATGCCACTAGAGAGCTTGTGCCACTTTCCGCCAGCATCGATTGAGCAGAAGACACCGAACTCCGTTCCCAAGAACAACAAATTGGGTTTTACGTGATCTTGTTCGATTCGCCAAACCAAATGACGGTCTGGGAGATTGTTGGAGATTTTGGTCCAAGTGCGACCGCGATCAGTACTCTTGATAACGTATGGCTTGAAGTCTCCGGTCTTGTGGTGGTCCAAACATGCATAGACAGTGTTGGCGTCATGGCGATCGGCCTTGACATCGTTGACAAAGGCTCCTTCGGGTACATCGAAAAATCGCTCGACTTTTCGCCATGTCTTTCCAGCATCTTCGGAGATTTGGATCAGCCCATCATCGGTTCCAACATACAGCAGTCCCTCAACGACTGGCGATTCGCTGACGGAGGTGATGTTCCCATAGGCACTCATCGCCAGCAGATCAAAGCCTGCGTCGATTCCCCAGACTCGGCCCATGATGGGCAGCTTCCAACGATCGAGTCCTTTTGAAAGGTCCGGACTGATCGTTGTCCACGAGTCGCTGCGGTGCAACTTCTTGCTTCCAAAGTAGATTCGCTTCGGGTTATGGGGACTGATGAGAATTGGTGAGTCCCAATTGAACCTTAGTTCTTCTTCACCGGCAGCAGGTTGAGGGCGAATCGATACGGATTCGCCTGTCTTGCGGTCAAATCTGGCGATCATTCCTTGTTGAGATTCGCAATAGATAATGTTGGGATCTGTTGGGTCGATAGCGTTGTCATGCCCGTCGCCGCCGATGGTGATTTGCCAATCGGCGTTTGTGATGCCTTGAACAAATCGCGTGGCGGAAGGACCGTATTGAGAATTGTTGTCCTGTGTCCCGCCGACAACGTGATAAAAAGGTAGATCATAGTCCACGTCAACTTTGTAGAACTGAGTCAAAGGCAAGTTGCCGAAGAACGAGTAAGTCAATCCAAAATCGTTCGATCGATAGACTCCTCCGTCGCAACCGACCAGCAGAAAGTCCTTATCGTTGGGATGAAAAACCACAGCATGATTGTCGACATGCTTGGCGTTCCTTTCGATCGGCTCAAACGTCTTTCCGCCATCAAGGCTTCTGACAAGCGTGTCGTTGGCATGATAGATCACGTCAAAACGGTGCGGGTCCAGATAGATCTCTTGATAGTAATGAGGCCCTGTTCCGCCCGAGACGAAATCACTTCGCTTTTCCCAAGATTCGCCAGCATCCGAACTGCGGTAAAAACCTCCCTCGCGATTGACCGACTCGATCGAAGCGTAAACAACTTGACTGTCCTGTGGTGATACTCCCAGAGCAATCTTGCCTTTGTCGCCACCAGGGATTCCGTTCTTGAGTTCTTTCCAATTCAAGCCACCATCGGTGGATTTGTAGATGCCAGATTCAGGTCCGGTATTGAGCAGTGCCCAGACGGTGCGATGACGTTGATGCGTCGCAGCGTAGATCACGTTTGGATTCCGCGGATCGATGACAACATCGGTCACGCCGGTATAAGGTCCTTTGCTGAGTATGTTCTTCCAAGTTGCGCCACCATCGGTCGTTTTGAACAGCCCTCGCTCTCCTCCCGGCGACCACAATGGCCCCTGAACGGCCACATAAACAGTGTCGGAGTTTCTCGGATCGACAACGATTTTGCTAATTCGCTCGGACTGCGCTAGTCCCAAATTCTCGAAAGTCTTTCCGCCATCTTTGCTGCGGTAGATTCCATCTCCAAAGCCCACGTGGCGACCGCCCACGTTCTCCCCAGTACCGACCCAAATCGTGTCAGACTGGTTGGGATCGATCGTAATGCATCCGATGGAGTAAGAGGGTTGCGAGTCGAATATGGGCTCAAAGGTTGTGCCCGCATTGGTTGTCTTCCACACTCCACCCGAACCGACTGCGATGTACCAAACGTTGGGATTGGATTTGTCCAACGCAATGTCTGCGATGCGACCGGACATGAGCGCGGGGCCAATACTGCGAAACTTGAACGCCCCAAGAAGCTCGGGGGCTAACTCCGCAGTCGTCGATTTCGATTCGGCTTCAGCGTTCGCGGGTTTGTTGTTCTGGGATGCTTCTTGAGCGAATAGAGCAACAGGCGTGAGCAAAAACAGCAAGACCGATGCAAATTGCATTCTCATAGGACCAATTCTTCAAAGATGTTTCACGAAGGAGTTGATTCGATTGTTACTCCACGATGGATAACTTCAACCTTCGCGAGAATCTGTTTCGCAAAAAACAGGCGAAAAACGCCTAGGAAGTGTAGGAAACCGAACTTGTTCGGAGGATTTAGAGCCTTTTCAGAGCCTGCACACACACCCCGCGAAAAACTTCAGTTTTCCCACGCAGGCTTCGCGCCTTTGCGTGCCCCTTTTGCAATTGTGGGTTTGGACGTCGCGTACGATGGACAACGAAGAGCAATTATGACTTGCCTTCGAATGCCTTGATTAAACGAACTGCGTTGGCGGAAATCTCTTTGCGAAGCTGATCAATCTCTTCCATCTCGTGCTGGACATCGATCTTCGAATCGGGGTTCTTCTTGGCGTCGATCAAGTTCTCGCACGCATGCTCCAACAGCTCAAGCTTGTTGCGAAGTAACTGAGCTTGAGTGCGTTGGTAAGGTCGCAGCTCATAGTTCCTCAGTGCATAGCCAACTTCGAGGATGCGGGAGAGTCGTTCAAGTTGCGGAATCGAGTTTATCGCTGTGGGATAGTCTTTACTCATCGCCGCAGCGAGAATTTCACCGCGAGTCAATCGCATGTCCTCAAGGACTTCGGAGGGCGGATAATAAAACGCATAACAGCCCACGACGCTGAAGGCTATCAACCCGACTAGACATGTCGTTCCAACGGTTCGCTCGGTGACTTTGCGATGCACGCCTTGAAAGTCTTTCTCTTCCATGTTGGGCACGTTGGCCAGAAAGGCATCGATCCGCTTGCGGAACACGGTCTGTAGAAGAACGCCACCGAACAAGCAAACGCCCAATCCAATCAGGCTGGCTAGGACGGCCCACTTCGAGCTGTTCTTGACAATCGCATCACCCATGGACGACAAACTGATCGCCTGGTCGTGATAAAACGGATTGGTGTAGATATCAAACGCATGTGTATGACCGGCTGGTTCAACGCCCGGTGGTATCAAAGGTCGGTCAATTGCATAAGCAATACCAACGACGACAAAGAACAGTACAGCAAACCAGACCAACGTAGCGCGAACACCGTAGTTCTTGGCAGTCCAATAGATGGTTGCAAAGTTGACTCCGGTTCCCAGCAGCAATAGCCCGAAGGCAGCTCCCGGCGAGTTTCCGTGCGTGAACATCATTCCCAGTTGGCTCATCGTGAGCATCGGCGTGGCATAGATCGGCGTGGCGACTAGGGCCATCATCAGCGGTGCCTTAGCATCGGTTTGCTCTGCCGAGCTTTGAAGTGATCCCATCGGCAGAATTGCGGCCAACACCATCAGTCCCGAAAGTGCGATCAAGGCCATCGCGCCCGTTGGACCACACAACTCTCGTCCCATATACACTGCGCAGAATCCTAGCCGTCGCAATGAAACGGGTGTGTTCTCTTGAGTGATACTCTCCGGCTTCCACCCCGTGATTCGATCCCAAGCTAGGCCCAAGATCGTCACCACAGCCAGACTGCCTATCGCAAAGCCGACGATCACATACGGTCTTGAAAGCGTCAGTCCGTAAAGTAGCGAAAGCGGATTGAATAGCGGCGCAGCGATGGCAAAGGCAGTGATGGCTCCCGGCCGCATTCCCACTCGACGAAGCTCGCGAAGTATGGGAATCACGCCGATCGAACACACCGGAAGAAGCATGCCGACTAGCCACGATTGGACCAGCGATCGAACGCCACTTCCACCAAATAATCGAACCGTCCCTTCAACGCGAAGGTAGTAACGGAGGATTGCGGCAACGAATAACCCTGTGATCAGCGTTGGTGCGGCACTGGCCATGCCTTGAATGGCCCGAACCGCGGCACCTGCAAGCACTACATCCATCGCAATATTTCCTAGAAGTCCAAAAAGCTATTGAGTAAGTTTTTTCGATGCGGCTAGCGCTGCTTGAGCATCCGCAAGAATACTCGAGAGTTTACTGATCTCGGGCTGCAACTTTGCTAAACTCTCGCCAGCAGTGATGCGAGCTCGCAGCGATTCCGAAAGATCAAAAATCGGTTGCCACTGTTGTTCAGTCAGATCGGTATCACCAGCTAGCTCAGGGCACCAACTGATAAGGTCCTTGAGTTCGGCAGTCGCTTGAGCATCGGAACTGTCTTGGACGATCCGTTGTAGCCTTTGGTCAATCTTGCTAGCCGTATCGGCAAGGTCGCTCGGCCAGTGCTCGGGATGGTCATGGTCGATCTCTTCGTAGAGCGATTGCTTCGAGTTTTGACATCCCACGCTCATGCAAACGAGCATCGCAAGTCCAGCGATCAACTTGAGGCGAACCGCTAACTGGGCCAGCTTGCCTTGAATCGTTGTCGGCAAATCCAAGTGTTGGTGCATTATCGATAACCTGGAACTTCAACAGAGTTCATGATGGACTGAATCACCGTGGCTGTCGGTTGGCCTCGCGTTACCAAGCGAACCGAAAGCACGGGGCCGGCCACAGCTTGAATATCTTCGGGGATAACAAAGTCGCGACCTTGCAGCATCGCCCATGCTCGAGCCACCTGTTGCCAGATCTGCATGCCTCGAGGGCTCACACCCAACGTTACCGATTCGTGTGATCGACTGGCATCGCAAAGAGCGACTAAGTACTCTTGCAACTGCGTCGCTACTTTGCACTCGCCAACTCTGTCTTGAACAGCGATTAAGTCTTCGTTGGAGAGCATGGCGGGCTCGAACTGCATTGCTTTACGACCGCGAGGCTGATTTAAGATGGCTAGTTGAGCCGCTTTGTCGGGATAGCCAATCTCGAGCTTCATTGCAAAGCGATCGAGCTGTGCTTCTGGTAGCGGATAGGCTCCATGACTATCAATGGGGTTTTGCGTGGCGATCACAAAGAAGGTTGATGCCAGCGTGCGCGATTGGCCATCGATGGTCACTTGGCGTTCGGCCATCGCTTCGAACAGTGCACTTTGCGTGCGAGGAGTTGTTCGATTGATTTCGTCGGCAAGCAGGATATCGGCGAAAACTGGCCCGCTGTGGAATTCAAACTCGCGAGTCTTTTGGTTAAAGAGGTTGAATCCGGTGATGTCAGTAGGCAAGAGGTCTGGCGTGCATTGAATTCTCGCGAACTTCGATCCAAAGCAATCGGCGATAGCTTTAGCTAACGTCGTCTTGCCCAAGCCTGGCAGGTCGTCAAGCAATAGGTGACCGCCCGCAACGAGACATGCAATCACCAACTCAATTTTGTCTTGCTTACCCAGAAGCACTTGGTTCAGTCGCTCTCGCAACTTGGTGAGTACCTGGATGGGCTCCAGTTGATTCGCAACTAAGTTCATTCAGAGTTAGCCAGTCTTGGTCAGAGTTCGAATGGTGTCTTGGGTCGATCGATGTGTCGAAAGAGTGTTTTGTGTTGTAACGCGAGCTAAGTATGGATTGCAGTTTTGCGTCGGTGGGCTCGGAAGCGAAAGTAAGTCATACTTCGCCACAGTTGACGCATGGCAGCCTTGTCGGTTGACGTCAATCGAGTCGTGCCGCCGAAGCAGATTTTATCCGAAGCTTGGCAAAACTGCTCATAGGCTTGGATCAATTCTTGGGGCAACGCGGCGGAGAGCGACTTGAGGTGCTCGCGAAGCACGCGACTCTTGCTTCTTGGTGCGCCGGCCAGTCGCGTACGCAGATCGATCAGCTTGGCCAGCCATGCAACACGGCGTCGATCCGGTAACAGTATCACAAGTGGCCAGAGCAACTGGCAGATCACCTCGACCAACACACCGCGAAGGAGATAAGCAAGTGCCGTAGTGAGCGTTACGATAAGCATCGTAGCGGCGATGGCGTAACGAGCCTTCTTGATCTGATACCACCAACCGGCGTAAAGCGGTTCGGCTAAGTAGCCTGGGGTTGGTTCAAGCGACATCCATTGTCCGCCGCCCAAATGAATCTCTATCCAGACGTGAGCGTCTTGCGGGAGAATGGCAGTCTCTTGTTGTGAGCGTAGGAAGTGTTGAGGGTTGGTATAGAAGCCTGAGACGAATCGCGTCTCGTATCCCAATCGCCCAAGCACTTGAGCTGCCAGAGTCGCAAACAGATAGCTTGGTCCCTGTCGGCTTTCAATGAACTGCTTCAGCGGAGTATCGTCTTTTGATTCGTCGGGGCGCCATTGGCGATCAAACTTAAACTCAGCTCGTAAGCGGTTCACAATCCGCTCGACCTGTTCCCAGCTCCGTGGCTGACCTTCTGACCAGTCTTGAGCCAGTTGATCGAGTTCGTCGCGAAAATCAGCTTCAGCAGGCCAAGCAAATACTTTCGGTTCGATGGCTTCAAGCATGGCTTCGACTCGACCTGCATCAATGCGACTATTGATCATGCGAACAACCGTATAGTCAGGTACATGCAGTCGACCAGGCATCGAGACAACACCGTTGCCATCAACGGAGAAGAAGTCAGCTTGGTCGAGCATATCGATCGACCACATTTGCAATCCTTGACGCGTCGGAATAACTGGCGATCGAAAGCGAGTGAACTTCAGCGACTCGGGAATCGCATCGACGTAAGGACTATTTTCGTTGGGAAACGCCGCGACTGTCGCGTAGAACCAATTCTTCTCCTCTACGCTTAGCGTCTGTGGAGTTTTGTCGGCAGGCACAAAGCTCTGCGGCCCCGAGGTCTGGTTGTGCCACTGGACTCCGTCGAAGTATCGAAAACGTTCAACGGCCAAATGTGCGCTGGAACAACCCGACCAAAACATGATCGATTCCTTGACGATGTTGTCGGGTTTTTCGCGGAGCTTCGGAGCGTTGCGATCAGTGCTGAATTCTGAACCTCCGGTAGCCTGGTTAGCCTCAGAGAAATTTCCGGCTTGAGCCTGGATCTGCTTGCTATCGAGTGCTTGGGTTCGTTCTACACGCTTGTTTCTTTTAGCTGTTCCCAGTTCATCACCAACCACATCAAACAGACTTTGTTTGGAGGACTCAAGAAAGATGTCGGTTTCAACTGCGCCGAAGGAACTTGGATGGTTCTTTGCCGCGACCAGCGCATCGCCGTTGCCAATGCCTCGCCCCACGGAGTCTTTGCCTGTCGTGCCTCCGCTTGTGGGCATCACCTCGGCTTTGATCTTGCGGAGTACTGGAATGCGATCTGCCAAGGTTGCCGTGATAACAAAAAAGACCAAGCACCCGCAGATTGCAGCCACGAAACGATAGCTGCTTGAGGCTTGCGTTTGCGTTGCCGAAAGACACTCGACCGATTCCCAGTGATTCGATACCAGCCACCACAAACAGAGGATTCCCCACAGATAGGCAAACCAAGTCGCTTGTCCAGAATCGGAGATGAAGGTGGCGAACAGGGTCAGGAAGCCGCTGCAGATGACGGAAATGCTTACCGTTCGCATCGTGGAAGCGACGACTGCGGCGATCAACGAGGACCACGCGAGATTGCTCAGCATGACAATCTCAATTCCGTTTCCACCGCCCATGCCTCGCGATGCACGATCGATCAGCCACGGAGCCAGCAGGATCGCGACAATTAATGGTGTCACCCAAGGACTGCGAGACTGAGCGAGCGCGTCGTTGCGGACGCTTGCAGGTCTACCTGCGTCGACTTTTCCAGCGCGATTCTTCTTCGCATCTCGGCTTCGAAGCCATCCGATCGCGGCAATCATTGCGCCGCAGATCAAGACCTCTGAGGTCATGGCAGTCAAGCTGTCGTAGTTCAATCGCCTAAAGAGCATTGAACCGATCGCAATCATCGACATCAATAAAGCGCCGCTTCGGCGCCGATTGAGGTTCGATTGCTCTTGCGCCGAAGTCGGCGCTGAAGATGGACCCGATGCACGGCGAACAATTTGTGCGTCAACCTTAGCCGATGAGGCATTGGATGAGGACACACTTGCAGGCGTTGCTTGCTCGCGGTTCATTTGCTTTTCGCTGCTCATCTTCCATTGCTCATTTCGGA
>CAYWNG010000010.1:1576-7573 GCA_964458685.1 uncultured Pirellulaceae bacterium | reverse complement strand
TCGCTTAGCTAACGGACCGTTAGCCAAGCGATGAATAAAGCACTGATAAACTAGGCGGCTGACTAGGCTGACTAGGTGGCTCACTGTGCGGCTGACTAGGCTGCAAAGGCTTCGCGTGTCGCTTCCATGAATAGGTGGGTCAACTGGCTTGCGATGTCTTGATCAAGGTCGATATCACACCATCGGCTCTGCGCTGCTCGACGGACGCCCGTCGATGGATGCTTCAATTCAACTCGCACTAGGTGGGCAGGCATTTGCGAGTGAGAAGATCCGTGAGCCGAAACGACGATGCGTGTCATCATCGGTGCAGTGACATTTTCAGTACCAATCGAATGGCATTCAGGCGAACCATCCAGCGGAATCATTGTCAAACGATCCCAAGCTGCTTTGCGACCTTGCGCTCCGGCAACTTGTTGAATTGCTTGACCGTCAATCGAGAGCTGGAATGGCATATGTCGCGAGACGGCCAAGTCTACCAGCGTTGCCATGATGCGAACTCGCCAAGCAAGATTCTCTCGAGCTTCGCGAACCGATCCTTGGCACGGCTTGGTACAAAGGTCAAAACGCAGCGTTTGCTTCTGCGGGCCGCCTCGTTCACAAACGATCAGATTGTCCAGGCGAGCAGATTGAGCCCAGTGGATACTGCGAAGTGAGTCCCCTTGGCGAAAATCGCGAACACCAATGAAGTCCCCGTGTGAACTGGCTCGATCACCATTGCCGGTCTCAGCCAACTGCTTACCCACGATTTCCAAGTCGCTGTTCGAAGGCAACAACATCGGCCACACGGTAACGGGCTGTACATCGGTCAACTCGCGACGAGCCGTCCAAATGCCGAAAGGAAACGAACAGGCGATCTTCGGACGCTCGATTGGATACTTGCCGCGATACTCGGGTCGAATAGCCAATCGATAGGTGGCTTGACTGAAGGCTGGAACTTGCGACAGCCCCACATCGGGAATGGGTTGATCGTCGATCGCTGGATCGAAGGCTTGAGAAAGGTAACCTTCAACGGTTAGACCCAAGATCGGAATCGGCAAGCGATTGCGAACTGTCAGCAACAGCTCGCCACCATCGCGCTCATGCACTTCATGATTGACCGGAGCCAATTGGCAAGAGGCTGTTCGAACTGCCAGCCACGGAAAGCCAAGTCCAAGCGCCAAAATCGCGGCCAAGCCGGCGGCTACCGACCAACCGATCGGACTTAGAAAGGCACCGACCAATAGGCTTGCGAGAGTTGCGATGAGGAACCAACCGACCGGTTCTTTCAACCAGTACACATAGCGATTGGCCCACGGGCAGAAGTCATGATTCGCGACGGAATTAAGCCGTGAGATACCTTGGAACAGGTGGTTCATGTTGACATCCAGCAAGTCGAAATAGACTTGCAGCTATTGAGCATTGTTTTCAGCGCATCCGAAAACCATCTTCGGAGCTCGCAGATTTCATGAACAAAGTTTTGAGAGGTGCTCAGCCAATCATGGAACCTAGCACACGATCAAAAACTTCGAGACATGAGCAACCGAGAATGCCAAGACTTAGCAGTTCATGCCGCAAAGTTCGATGATCGAACATGCCGCAGACTGATATCTTGGCGGTGGCTAAAAAGAAGCGGGCGGCCCGCGAGCGTTCAACGAGATCGAAAGATCAAACGGCGATTCGATGCGACTCTCAGCAACCAGTGGCACCCAGTCGCTGACCTCTGGAATCTCGAAGACTAACGCTGAGTAGTAGGCCTTGGCGTAAAAGTCGCAAACAGCGCAGTGTCCGCGATGATCTTCGGGACACTTGTTTGGATCAGAATCATCGCAGCACCCAGATTGGGCCTGACCTTGAGTCGCATGCTTGTGACTACAGCAACTTCCGTCGCAATGGCCAAAACGATGGGGTTTCTTTCCCTCAGATTTGACAGAATTGGCTTCGGTCGCCTTGTCGTCCGAGCTTGCCTCTACGGCCGAACTCTCGTCGGCTGAATTCTTGTCCGCTGAGCTCTTGTCGGCAACTTGAGTGTAGGTTCCACACGTTGCGCAGCACGATCCGTGGTGGTGCCAGAACGGCCCAATCGTGGCGGGCAGACCGTAGACTGCCAGCAAGCAAATTGCAATGAAACCACGGAAATTCAAGGGAAAAGCCTCGCAATGGATTGATTACTAACTCTAATAGCCCGTTTGGCTATTGTCAATCCTTATGCATTTGGGACGTCGTCGAACTGCATTTCAATCCTGATACGCAGGATTCCTCCAGCAGGTTCAGGGAGTCTTAGTAGGTGATCCTCCGGTGGCTGATCTCGCCCTCCGGTGGCTGATGCCGCCCCTCCGGTAGCTGATCCCGTCAGGGTTCAGATCGCGCGTGCGCACCATCTTTCCTCCCAGGCTACGCAAACTCTGACAGATGGCAATCGATCTGCTTTGGATCGGTGACGACTGTCCACTTCCAAGTTCCGAATGCCTGCGTGTTGTTGATTGCCTGGACCCACTCGTCAAGAAATTTATGTTTTGCGTCGGTTTCGTCGGTAACTTCGCCCTTGATTTCCACAATCAACATCGCACCATTCTTTAGCCGCACAAGGAAGTCAGGCCGGTATTTTCGAACGACACCTCGATAGATGTACAAAATTTCGAATCCCAGATGATCGTTCTTTACCCAACTGTGAACGAGGTCCGAATGGTCCAGGGCATAAGCTTCAGAAGCCTCCCAGCGACTGTCGTAAACGGCCATATTGATGTGAGAGCGTTTAGTATGCTCACAAGGTCTAGACGTAAACCATGGACGCATGTCTGTAGTACTCAACAGCGGACGATGCGAATCAAAAACGGGGGTGATGCTAGTTGTGTTGACAAATCGAATCGCTTCCCAAATGTGCTGGACGATTCGGTTCATATTTAAGATCAGCAACACTCGACGCTTGAGCGGATCGGTATCGGCATTGATGCCCGCAGCCCGAATCCGATCCGAATCAAGTACTTGCTCAACAATGCGGATAACCTGCGAAAGAAGCGAGTCGCGATTGCCTTTCCAGCTTGGTTGCATCTGATCAAAGACATCCCGAGCCATCTTAAACACGACTGTTTGGAGGCGATTGCGTTTACCAAGTTCGATCAAGTCAATCTCTGAGAGTGCATCCATGTTGGGCTTGCCTTCGAGAATCGCAGCCAACTCAGCATGGGTTGGAGTGTCTCTAGCGCTAAGTTCCAGAACTTTGATTCTCGACAGATCTAGCGTCAACTGCGGCGCGTAAACGTGTTCGATGCGAATGACGTTTGGCCATGAAATGCTAAACTCTTGCTCACGCTCGCGGATTGGTTCGATGAGCGTTTTGGGTTTGGGTGGTAGGGGAGCAGTGCCGTCGTCTTCTTCATGCGGAAGGAAGGTAAATGGAACACCGAAAATGTTCACATACTCGGGTTCGAACTGCTTCGTCTCCGGGTTGATGTCATACGACGTTCGACGCAGCCCGCGTCCGACGACTTGCTCACACAGAAGCTGGCTTGAGAACGCTCGCAATCCCATCACATGCGTCACTGTCTTTGCATCCCAGCCTTCCGACAACATCCCTACTGAAATGATGTTTTGCAGTTTTTCACCTGGCTGTCCCACTTGACCGACTGTGTCAACTTGCCGACGAAGTAGCTCAGCCTGCTGTTGCTGGGTGAGCGGTTTGATTGGGCCGTCTTCATCGTCTTCTTCCTCACTTGAGCGAGAGGTTAACTCGACTGCTTGTTCTTGGGATTCTGCCTTGCGGAGTACGCTGGAATCGATGTGCAGCGTGCGATCCGGATCACACAATTCAGGGACATGTATCTTCTCATGATCAAAAGCATACTTGATTCGTGCGGCCGTTTCCGTTCGATTGGCGACAGTTATCATTACAGGTGGCACTGGATGACCTACGCTTTCCCAGTCATTACGTGTCTCAAGCCAGTCCTGCGCGAGTAGCGTGTAGGCTTGGGTAACGATGTCCGGAAGCGGCTCGTGAGGTTGCGCCTTTCTGTTAAAGTCATCCTTAACTTCGTCATCTTGGTACAAGTGATAAAAGCGACTCTTGAAGTCTACGCTACGTGCTCCGTTATCACGAACGACGACTCGAGGTGTCTTCACGAGTCCCGACTCAATTGCATCGTTTAAGCCAAAGTCGCTGACGACCCAACCGAACAGCGCCTCTGCGCTACTCTTGTTTCCTGAGGGTGCGTATGGTGTGGCGGAAAAATCGAAGCACCGCAAGATGCCGCGAGTTCGATGAATTCGATCCAGGCCCTCGATCCATTTAGTGGCAGCGTCTATATCGTCACGATCAACTCCTTGTATTTTTCCTCTCGCGGGAACCCGCCAAGCGTGGTGCGCCTCGTCATTAATAGAGATCCAATTGTGAGCAAATGACAATTCGCCGAGCACTTCCCGCGCGTAGGCCTCGTCGCTTTTCGCTCCTCGTTTATCCACACTCTTTCGGCGGGAAATTTGTTCGTCAGTATCCCAACCCAACCGATGCCAGTTATGAATTACAACTTTCGCCTGCCGTAGCTTATCCAGCATTGCCGTGGGAACGATGTGGAACAGGTCAAAGTAATTCCCAGGCGCATCAGGAACCAGCACGGCCAATCGATTTCGAACTGTGAGTCCGGGCGCGATAGCTATAAAATGCTTCGAGTATCGAGCATCTTGAGGATAGGATGCTTTGTTAAGTGTTTGCCACGCGATGACCATGGCCATGACGATTGTCTTGCCGCTACCCGTGGCCATCTTCGAGCACCACCGCGGAAACGCACCGCCATCGCTCGGAATTTCGATGCCTTGCCGATCGGATTCATGCGATTCGGTTAACCACATCAAGGTCTCAATCGCTTCCAGTTGGCAATAGAAAAAACGCATTCCTTCGCGTTGATTCGGGTCATACCAATGCTCCAGCAAACGTCGCGTAATGCCAGTTGCTCCCGGGTAGTTCGCTGCACGCCATGCTTTGACCCGCGGACGAATCTTGTTGACCAGGTCCAGCTCAACGAACTGCCCTGGATCATTGAAGCCCTGAGCATCAGGCGTGGCAACGATATAGCCAGCGGGACGCCTGCCGTCGATTTGGCTAAAGATCATGTGCTTTCGATCATAGCTCCAATATCTGCTTGGCTCTGCGAACGGTGTGTTGAGGATCAAGTCCCCCGCACCTAGACGGTACTGACGCTTAGGCATTTGCAACCCCAAAACAGTTGTAAGCCTCAGAAGAGAACAAGATTTCTGCACCTTGATTGAGGTATGCTTTGCAAGCCTTCACGAGTCGAGTTCTTCGCTCTCCTCCCTTCTCCTTCTTCTTTATTGGCCAAATCACAATGTGACTTTCGTCATTCGTTACTAGGACCCGGCCGTTACGAAACGCCAAGTAGACAAAAGCGCGATCTGCCCTTTCGTTTTCAACAATTACCGTTTTGATTGCGGCAATTAGCTGTTTGTGTTCACTAATCTCTTTCACTGAGTAATTCCCGGGATCAGCCCAATATCGTAAGATCGCGATCTCGCCTGCAATCTCAGATTCTCTTTCGAATTGCGGCCTAACAATCGCGTTGAATTCATGAAGAAAAAGTCCTGCGTCATCAATAAGTAGCACGCAGTTTTGCATTGCAAGCCCGCCAAGCAAGAAGCTGCAATGTCCATCTGAGTTATACTTCACATCGCGGTCACAAAGATGCTTGAATACATTTGTGTCGATGACAATCTCGTTACCTATAGGCCAAGTCATTGCTTTAACCCCAGCTTCATGCTTTCTAGAACGTCAGCACCGAAAAACTCCATCGGCAATCCTTTCTCCAAACTACCCGATGAATCGATGTCCAGATTCTTTATCTTCGGCATACCTTGGTCGACATGCAGGTAGGCCAGCGATACATCTGCCGGGTTCAGCGTGCCGTTAGCGACCAATCGGCGAAGCCTTAGGATGAGTTGCGAGCTATGAGTCTCAATCAATGACATCACTTTTCTTTCGTTGAGCAACTCTGCAAAGAACGTCCCGAGTTC
>CAYWNG010000010.1:0-1566 GCA_964458685.1 uncultured Pirellulaceae bacterium | reverse complement strand
GAGCTCCAACTGTGCAGATGGATGTAACTGAGCTTCAGGCTGCTCTACCATCAGCAACTGATCGGGCCGCAAAAGTGCTCCTTGAACAAAAATCGGTAAACACTGGCTCACACCAAAACCAAAATCAGACAAATAGGATTCCGCGTTCGTAATCCTATTCTTCGCCCGTGCATGAGCAAGATAGCCCTTCATTGAAGATTCAAAGCGTATGGAGTCAACCCCTGCTACAGAACTCATGTGACGAAAAACGAAATCAGCAGTGTCTCCGCCTTCGTTATAAATCCGCTGTAGGTGCGGCATCGCGTATTCGCCTAATTGCCCAACGCTATTGGGAGGCGGGCTAGCTGTCACAATAGCTCGCTGCGATTCCTCGCGAACTGGCGACAGATGTCGCCAAAGTCGCATCTCTTCTCGAAGTGGAAAGAGGAATCGATCCGTCAAGAACGACTGTAGTGCTTTCCGCGGGTCATTGGACTGCTCACGGAATCTAAGAAATTGAGACGTCCTCAGGTTTGTCGTGCTTGCGTTGATAATCTGCTCGTCTCCGATCTTCCCTGTCACTCGGTGATAGCCGGTCTGACCAGTCTTTACGCTATACGCAACACTCGTCTCAACGATGTACTTTGCTAATTCTTCCTTAACGGTCGACTGCTCCTCCTGCTCCTCGATGACAATGTGCATTTCGGAGCGTTTTGAAACTGGATCGGTCTTGAATTCACGATGCCGCATCGCCTCAAGCATCTTGCGGTCACGAAGGGAAGGTATATCACGAGTTGTGAAGTCCATTCGAAACCTGAGCTTAGGTCTTCTCCCAACGCTGTTTCGCAGATCACCAAATGCGCCTAAATGTACCCGGTCTCCCTCTGGAGCAAGAAATCCCACTTCATTCATGCTAAGTGACTGTTGAAGCATCAACAGGAATTTCATAATCGACGACTTCCCGGCGCTATTGCGACCGATCAACACCGTTATGGGCCTTAGCCGAAGATGAACCTCTTCATTAAAAACACGAAAGTTCTCGATTCTTAGATCGGTGAGCATTGAATTCTCCCCATGCCTACTCGACGTTGATGATCTTCAAGCACTCAATGCCACGATCATCAATAATCTTGGCTGCAATCCGACGATTTTTCCCCAGATCAAACGGAAGTGAGATTGTGCCTCGGTAGGCCTCGATCAAGTCCTCATCAATCTCCGCCTTGAGGTTCTTGGCCAGTCGACTCCACCCATCTTTCTCGCCGGACATCGGGAAGAAGACTTGGCGAGGCAGCAAACTGCGACCGTCGTAATCTGTGTCGAGCAACCACATGGCGATTCGTGATGTATCGCCAGACTCAATCTTGCCGTTACTTGGGTTGTAGTAGTCAAAGCCATGAACTTCGACTTCCCAAAGTCCTGAATCTTGGCCACGATGAATCTTTCTTAGGGTTACATCCGGCTGGCCAACCAACCAAAAACTCTCGTTGCTTGATCGCTTCTTCTTTAAGTCGTCGGTCAAAAGGTCGGTGTTCATCTGCAACTTCAGTAGTTGCATACCGGCCTTCTTGGGATCAAGTTCGTCGATGT
>CAYWNG010000009.1:0-27137 GCA_964458685.1 uncultured Pirellulaceae bacterium | reverse complement strand
ACATTCTCAACGCGATTGACGCTGGTGATCCGCAAGGTTCAGCGGAACTGTTGCCGCTAGTTTATGCAGAGCTGAGAAAACTTGCGGCGGCGCGGCTGTCTGGGGAGAAGCCGGGGCAGACGCTGGATCCAACGGGACTGGTTCACGAAGCTTACCTGCGATTGGTCGGAAACCATCGAGAACTGAAGTGGGACGGCCGTGGGCATTTCTTTGCGAGTGCCGCAGAGGCGATGCGGCGGATCCTGATCGAGAACGCGCGACGCAAAAAGGGCCCGCGACGCGGAGGCGAGCGGCGCAGAATCGATGCCGATCTGGACCAAATCAGCGCTGGCACCAACGATGCCGATCTTCTGGACCTCGACGAAGCCCTCACGCAACTCGCTGCAGAATCACCGATTCGAGCGGAATTGGTCAAGCTCCGTTTCTTCGCCGGGCTAACCATTCCCGAATGTGCCGCGACGTTGGGCATCTCGGTCGCCACCGCTGAGCGATACTGGGCCTATGCTCGCGTCCGCCTTTATGCCGCATTGGCCGATCCAACGCTTGGTAAGGAAGGTTCAGAATCGTAGGCCTGTTGCTTGGCAGCGGCTACGGATTGAGGCTCGGCCATTAGATTTACAAGCCGGGTTCTACTAGTGCCCGCTTTCTAGCCGATTCTGCTGTCGCTGATCTTTGCAAAATGGTGCGACGCACGAAAATGGTTCGCTGTCGTTCAGATTTTTTCGCAGGCTAACGATACGCTCGCCATTCTTGACTGGATGCCATGCAGCTTTATTACACCGACCATTTCGAATTGCCGTTGCCTGAGGGGCATCGCTTTCCAATGGCCAAGTATCGCATGCTACGGGACCGAGTGGTCGCAGATCCGGTACATGCCAATGATGTGCTCTTGGTACCGATCGCGGCCAGTTTGGAGCAGTTGGCTTTAGCTCATGATGCCGAGTACGTTCGCCGAGTTGTCGCTGGAGAACTTACGCAGGCTGAGGTCAAACGCATCGGATTTCCCTGGACTGAGGCGATGGTGGAACGCTCGCGGCGCAGTAGCGGTGCGACCTTGGCGGCGGCTCGAGCTGCTCTACAGGAGGGCATGGCAGCTAACCTTGCCGGTGGAACGCATCATGCCATGCGCGACGCGGGCGAAGGTTTCTGCGTGTTCAATGATGCGGCGGTTACAATTCGTACTTTGCAAGCTGAAGGCCTGATCGATCGAGCCCTCGTCGTGGATTGCGATGTGCACCAAGGCAATGGAACGGCACATATTCTGGGAAGCGAAACGAATGTCTTTACGTTCTCCATTCATGGCGAGAAGAATTTTCCCTTGCGCAAGTTCCCTAGCCACCTGGATGTCGATCTTCCCGATGGAACCGAAGATGAAGCCTACTTGCATGAGCTTCGTCGCGCCTTGCAGGTCTGCGAATCGAACGGGCCTTTCGATCTGGTGATCTATTTGGCGGGAGCCGATCCGTATCTCGATGATCGACTCGGCCGGTTGAGGCTGACCAAAGACGGTTTGGCTCGACGTGATCAATTGGTGCTCGAGTTTGCTAAGCAGCTTGGTATCCCCATCGCAATTGCCATGGCCGGTGGCTACGCACGACAGCTTGAGGATATCGTCGACATCCACGCGCGGACGTTGCAATTGGCTAGTCAGATGTTTGTCGGCTGAATGAACTTGGGCCGATGCTCAATTCGGAAGATTGGACACGGAAGGCACGGACGACACGGCGAAAGCCAGTTGATGCTCTCAATTTGCACGTTTGTTTAACGAGAGCGTCCCGGCTAGTTTTCTAAGCGAGACGCTTCGAGCGCGGTTACAGTTGGCCCGCGCTAACTACAGGAAGCGTCGCAATTGCTGAATGAACTTTTGCAGAGCACGGGCGCGATGGCTGAGGACACTTTTGACAGTGCCACCCAGTTCTGCGAAGGTCTGATGGTATTCGGGAAGTTCAAACAGAGGATCGTAGCCAAAGCCTCCTGAGCCGCGATACTCTTTGAGAATTCGTCCCCAGCATTGACCTTCAGCTTCGATGTGAATTTGGCCACTCGGATCGGCCAGCGCGATCGTGCAAACATAGTAAGCCGACCGATTGCCGGGCGATCGAGCAAGCAGTTCACTAAGTAGTTTTTCGTTATTGCGCTGGTCGGTCGCTCCAGGGTCGGAATACCGTGCCGAATAGACTCCGGGCTCGCCCGATAGTCCTGGAACGCACAAGCCGCTATCTTCGCCGATAGTCCACTGCTTAAGGTGCACAGCTTGTTGACTGGCCTTCAGTCGAGCATTCTCAATGAAGGTCGATCCAGTTTCATCAACTTCGATCGCCCCGGGTATCTCAGCCAGCGATAGCAATTTCAATCCCAGCGGTTCCAGCAGCACTCGCAATTCTCCGCACTTCTTTTGATTGTGAGTGCCAAGGATGAGTGTTTGGAGTGCTGGGTGTGAATTCATGTTGAAGATTTAGGTTGGAATTGCGAGTTACTTAAAGACGGACCCGCCGTAGACCTTGGAGTTTTGAGCCTTGGGGACAGCGATCGCTTTGCCTTCGATGTCAAAGGGAATGTAGGTTTTGGAACCGTTCTTACCTTTGACCTCTTCAGATTTTACCATCATCGTCTGCATTTCGGCTCCAGTAGCTCGGTCTTTTGCTGGAACGACGCGATAACCGCATAGGTCATTCATAATGTTGCCGATGCGGGGATCGTATTGGAACACCCCGTCGCGTTCTTGTCCGAGAGAATCAAAGCTGCCGACGGTTACGTAGCTGCCGAACTTGTCATGGTATTCGTAAGCTTCCACTCCGCGGGCTCGCAAGGCCTCGGTCATCTTGTGAGCCTTAGAAGCGGCTTTGTCTAGCGCGGATGTCGGTTCCTCGGTCTTGAGTCGAGCTTTAGCTGCGACGTCGACGACTTCTGGGCCGCGGAAACTGGCAACTCGCACCGTGAATCGGCCTTTGCAGTTCAAGAGGCTGTACTTGATCCATTCTTGACGATTGAGTTCTAGCGTAAAGCTATCCACTGGAGGTGATTGGAAGTAATCATCTGGCAGAAGTGGATTGCGAGTGAGGAACAGCACACGGTCGGCCTTAGGAAGTTTGGCTTTGGGCTCGAACTGCTTGATCTGCTTGATCAGTTTGGCGATCTGTGGATCTTCTTTGGTGTGAAACTCACCGACCAGAACGGCATAGGACTTATTGGGGCCGCTGTTGGCAAATTTGGCTTCCAAGAGTTGAGCCTTGGTTCGTCCAAATTCGTCCGTTCGAATGCGTTCGCCGCGCCCAAGAACATCCTCGGTTTCATCACTACGTTCCATGATGAAGGTCGGGTATTTGAACTGGGCATTCAATTCCTTGGCATAGGTAGTTGCTTGAGCTTTGCCTTCTTCTCCTGGAAACGTTTGAGCCAGGATCAGCCAAGGTCCGTGTTTGTCCTGTAATGCGATTGGTTCACTGCCAGAGCCCTTAGGTTGAAACATCCGTTTCAGAACGCTAGTGCCCTGGGCATGAGCATTGTTCTGAAAGCAGATGGCCAGACTAAATAGCAGAATTACCAGTCGAATTGGCAATGTTTGCATGGCACTAAGTTCCCTCTTGTACCTTGAATTGAGACGTACTTCTTCCGTGGAGTTTCAGTACCAAGTTTGAGCCAGGAATTCAATGTTGACTAGGAAGAATTGCAGACGCAGCACCAGATGGTGTTCGTTTGCCAGCAATGATCGATTGAGTTGGCAAACTGGAGAATCTCTATCCATCACGAAACATGTGCCACATCCGATTATTACACCTAGTACAGATGCACCGATTTAGGGCAAGGATTGTAACGGCTAAGCCGATCAAAACACCTGTGACTAAAAACACGTTTCTAACGTGTATGCGCTATCCCGCAATAGCAGCAATCCTTGAATAGCCATCCCATAGGTGGACCCATGCAAAAAGCCAATCGTTCGTCGTCTCTTAAGGCCACTCGAAGAAGAATCTTCACGACGCTTCTGCACTTAGGATTGCTTGGTAGTACGATGCTGAGCAGTAACAATGCGCTGGCTCAACAGTCTCTACAGTTGCAAGGTCAGATGCCTAACTTGCAGCAACAGGCTCAGCCACAATTGCAACAGCAGCCACAATTGCAACAGCAGGCGGCCCAGCAAAATCAACCGCTTGCACGAACAACTCTTGGGCAAGGCACACCCAGCCAAGCTACGCTGCAATCCTATCCAGTACCCAGCCAATTGATTGGGACGATTGGAGCACAGCTTCAACTGCTGTATCACAATGTTCCTGGAGTGACGATTACCTCGGATCCTCGTACCAACCAGATGATGGTGATGGCGCCGGCTCCTATTCAGAACCAGATCGGCGATTCGATCCAACGGTTGATGCAACAAGGCGGTATCGAGCAGGGGGACCAAGGGATTGCGGCCAAGTCACACTCGGAAAAGCTGTACACGCTTCGAAATCTGACTTGGCGGGAGTTGGAGGATGCTCTGACTCGTTTGGCAGGTACTAAGCTGGAAGTCACAACTGAGAACAATGGCGAAATCGCTCAACTGAAGATTCAAAACCAGCACGGGTTGAACGACCTATTGCGAATTGATCGTCGCAACAACCAGATCAATATTCTCGGTACAGGCCCGAGCGTTAGTGCTTGGACACAAGTTGTACACAGTCTGGATGTAGGCCAAGCCGACCCAAATTCGACGACGCACATTGTCCCACTAGCACCAGCTCAGCCTCGCAGCATCAATCGGATGATTCAGTTGGTGAAGGCGACTCGACAGCAGCCCAATGTGCAGGATGACCCCAATGATCCTAATGCTCCGGCAACTGCTGTGATCGATCAACGCGGCGAGACAGCCGATAGCGGTTTGTTGGGCGATGTCCAAATCGAAGTCGTAGACTCGGTGGGACTAATCATCGTCAAAGGCTCGAAGCGTGATGTGGCTCGTACATTACAGGTGATCGAACAGATCAAGAATCAAGCGAAGCAAACCGAGCCGCTTGTAGACATCATGCAACTACAGCATTCCAACAGTGAAGCGGTTGCAAACTTAGTGACTCAGTTGTACGAACGCATTTACCAACCACGGCAGGGTAGCGTCAGTATCACGGCTTTGGTTCAACCCAATGCGTTGCTTTTGATCGGTCGGCCCGAAGTAGTCGAGTCGGTTAAGGCTTTGGTTGCAAAGATCGACCAGCCACTGGACGTAACTGATCAGCTCAAGGTCATTCGCCTAGAACACGCTTCAGCAGTGGATTTGGAAACTCGCATTGCTAGTTTCTTCCAGGGCACGACGACTGGTGCAGGCGGAATTCCGCAGGCTCAGGGTGCTACTGGCGGAACTGGGACTCAAGGTAATTTCCAAGGTGGGCTAGCTACTAAAGTTCGAGTTTCCAGCGACTATCGTACCAACGCGCTGATTGTTAAGGCATCACCACGTGAAGTTGCTGAAGTTGAGAAGTTGGTCAAGCAGTTGGATGTGGAGGGTGCGGAAACAGAGAGCCGCGTACAAGTCTTCCCGCTAAAGCACTCCGTTGCACAAGAATTACAAACGGTCATTACACAGATTCTTACTGGTCAGGCGACTGGCGGTGCTGGTCAGCAAGGCGGTAATGCCTTTGGACAGGCTCCGCAACAGCAGGGTGGAGGACAAGCAGGTAACAACCGAGCGTCCATCCCTAGTGGCAAGCTAAGCATGGTAACTATCGATGGTAGCAAAGTTGAATCGGGAGTGTTGGCTGGTGTGATCATCAGCGCTGATCCCAGCGTGAATTCCTTGGTCGTTCGAGCTCCAGCGCCCAGTATGCCACTAATCGCGAAGCTGATTGCGGAATTGGATGTGTTGCCAAGTGCTGAAGCTCGCATGAAGATCTTCCAGCTCAGGAACAGCGACGCCACAACCGTTGCACTTACTCTACAGAACTTGTATGGACTTTCGCCTAGTGCTGGTCAAGGTTCGCAGTTCGCATTGCAGAACCAGTTTTTGACCAGCATTCGAACTGGTTTGACCGCTGGCGGTGAAAGCACATTGATTCAACTGCGCATCACTCCTGAAGCTCGTAGCAACTCGGTCATCGTTAGCGGTGCTGAAGCCGATTTAGGCGTTATCGAAGCTCTGATCTTACGATTGGACGAGGACCTCGCAGCATCACGTCGTTCCGAAGTGATCTGGCTACGACATGCCAATGCGACAGACATTGCAACTGCATTGCAGACTTACTTTCAGAATGTGTTGACCACGCAGGCCTCTCTTGTCAACACCGGTGTGATCAGCACTCAGGAGTTGGTGAACCGACAGTTGGTGGTTCAGGCGGATAACTTGACCAATAGCATATTGCTAAGTGCATCCAATCAGTACTTCGAAACTGCCATGCGTATGATCGAGCGACTGGATCGTCGACCACCGCTGGTTTCGATTCAGGTGTTGATGGCCGAAGTATCTTTGACGGATAGCTTAGAGTTCGGAGCCGAACTAGGTCTACAAGACAGTCTGTTGTATTCACGACGATCTTCGACGGGCGGTACGCTTTCATCGCCGGTCTTTGCAAACGGACCAACGGCTCTGGCACCGCCAACCGCTGCTGCTAATCTAGCAGGCCGCGGTTTATCCAGTTTAGGTGTGGGCACCGCTTCTGCTGCCTCGCCTGGCGTTGGAGGTGCCGTGCTGACAGCGTCCAGCGAGACGGTCGGTATGTTGATTCGTGCTCTTCAGACTGCAGGTCGCGTTGAAGTTCTCAACCGCCCGCAATTGACGACTTTGGACAACCGCGAAGCTACGGCGAATGTTGGAGGTCAAGTACCTCGCGTCACTGGAATTACTCAGGCCAATGGAGTCAACGGTCAGCAGTTCACTGTGGGTGATGTGCCCGTTGGAGTTATCTTGAGGATTCGACCTCGTGTTTCGCCTGATGGGCTGATACTGATGGAAGTCGGCGTTGAGAATTCGAGCGTCGGAGATACTAATGCGGGAATTCCGATTGGCTTCAGTAACGACGGTCAGGTCATTCGATCGCCGATCATTAACCAAACCCGAGCACAGACTGTCGTTACCGCTTACCCGGGACAAACAGTGGTCTTCGGAGGATTGATCAGCAAGACACGAAACTCTAGTAGAAGCCAGGTTCCATTCCTCGGTAGCTTGCCACTGATCGGTGCAGCTTTCCGCTTCGACGTCGAATCAGAGTCACGGAGGGAACTGCTGGTTGTGTTGACGCCTCGGCTGATCCAAACCGAAGAAGACTACGACACGCTCAAGGAAGTTGAAACTTCTCGAATGAGCTGGTGCTTGGCTGATGTGCTTAACATTCATGGAGACCAAGGACTTTCGGCCGGAAACGGACTGTGGGGACCAGCTAGGGCTCCAGTCATATTCCCTGACATGCCAGCAAGTCGAGTTCCTGATCGCGCTGAACATAACTTGGATAACAACTACCCGATCCCTGGTAGCTATCCAACACCAGTGTACGAACCTGCGGCTCCGATGAGCTACGAAGATGTTGAAGCGGCAAAACGAAAGTCGAACCAGTTCCAACAAGTTTCTTATCAGTCCGGTGACGCCAACCTGCGAGTGTTGAAGCCATCGAGCAGCACTTCGTCAGGAAACAATCCCCCTGAGGCTGGTAGCCTGAGGCCGATCGAAACCAACGGATCAGCGAACGCACCCAGTGTTCAGAATGGAATGTACCGCTAGCAAGCTACCACGGATAGCAGATGCCTCAGCAAGACTGCCCGCGGTAGATGAAGTAGCAGTGACGACGGATCTTCCCAGATAGACTTTAGAACCATTGAATTTGTGTAGCGAAGGAATCGCCCATGAAGTTTCACTCCACCGCCTTTATCTTGGCAATCTCTATCGTCGGACTTTCGTCGATGGGGTGTGCCACATGGAAGAAGCCCTCGACTGAAAAGTCGTCCTGGAATCCGGCCAATTGGTTCAAGAAGGAATATCAAGAGCCTGTGTCGATGGCCACAATCTGGCGATCCGACAAAATGGCAGAGCCCGGCCAGCGTGAAATGCGAGGCTTTGGAGCACGAGTCTATTTCTACAATGAGAAATCGCAAGCGATTCCAGTCGAAGGCGATCTGATTGTTCACGGCTACATCACGACTCCTAGCAGTCGTAAAGAGCCCAAGGACGAGCCCGATCGCAAGTTCACCTACTCATCCGAGCAGCTTGCAAGTCAATACAGCCCATCGGATCTGGGTGCCTCTTACAGTGTTTGGGTGCCTTGGGACGAAGGTGGCTTCAGAGAAGAGGTAACGCTGATTGCTACGTTTAGGTCTAAGAAAGGTAGCGTCGTTCAGGGGTCGCCTACGAAGATCAACCTCCCAGGTAAGTCTCCTTTGCCTGAAGAACAGGCTTACGAACAAAAGAAGCCTCTCACCCAACAGGTGTCATACTCCAAATCAAGTATGTCGACTTACGAGATTGCTCCATCTCCCGAGAAGATTCCATCGACTCGCATCACCACGATCGAGTTGCCCAACAACTCGCGGCTGACTCGGCCTAACGTTGGTGTTGCAGTATCTGCCGCGGCGGCTGATGGAAACATCAATACAAACTTTGCTCTCGATGGAACTGGAGTCGAAGTTGGTGGTGGTCGTTCCAAAGCCGTGCCTTCCATTCCAGATGCATTCAGATTCGAAACGTTACCGCCTCCAGCAGCAAACGGAAGTCCCTCATCTACTTCCACACCAGGCAGTGCAGTTGGAGGAACTTCGATACTTGGGGGGCCAGGTGCTCAAAGCACATCGCCATTTTTCGGATCGCCTCGATAAACCAAGATTCACACCACTGATGGTTAGAGTGGCCGTAAGGTAGAAAATCTAAGAGATAGAGAATCAAGGTGGGGCGTGTATCAAAAAACTCTTGCTTGGCAGCAAGAGTTTTTGTTTTGATCAGACTGATCAGTAGTCACGCCTTGATTCAATGTCGCTAGAAGCTTTTGCTCCACTACTTTGGAGTAGGAACAGTTTCCGCAGGTGAAACTGGCTCGGCATCTTGCAGAATGGCTCGAGAGGAAGAGCTATCGCCAGAGGTTGCTCCATCAAGCTGACTCATGTCTACTTCGTAGATGCCTGGCTCAAGAAGTAGAAGTCGCTTAAGAATCTCACGTTGGCTTTTGTCAACATTACCGGTCACAATCGCCCTTCGGCCATCTATAGAGACGTTTGCGCCAGCAAATCTGCTCGGCTGAGGCAGTCTTGCCATTGTTAGTTGAATCTGTTGGCCTCGCGCTTGGCTGTTCGGCGTTGGAACGTCGAAGCCCAGCTTCACTGTGGGACGCAACGTGTACTGTTGTTGACCAGAGCCACCCATCCCGCCACGTCCGTTTTGTTGCTGACCGCGTCCTCCCATTCCACCCATGCCCATGCCCATACCCATGCCGCCCATTCCCATCCCCATACCGCCCATGCCCATTCCCATGCCACCCATGCCCATCATTCCCAAGCCGCCCATGCCGCCCATGCCACCCATCCCCATCATGCCGGTACGACCGGTTGTGGCGGTGTTGCCCAGAGGGTTCGTGATACCCGTAGCTGAAATGCCGTTGTTCGCGAAATTGAAGGGTTGACCGAACTGGGAATTGGTCGTCCCAGTACCTGCGTTTCCGCTTGCTGTGCCGGTGTTCATGTTTCCGGTATTTCCGGTGTTAGATCCAAATTGAGCATTAGCATTGTTGCTCGCAAGAACCAATAGCGTCACAAAAATGAACTTTCGCATCTCAATTAATCCTTTGCAAACTACTCAATAGCCACAGTCGGGGTCTGTCGCTTGGGTCGAACGAGCTACTTGGCGTTCAAGCATACCGCAAAAGCGCCCAAGAATCCAGAAATTAAGGCCTAGCCCAAGGTGACAGTCTCGTAATCAAGCCGGGCTAAACCACGTTTGTCGCAGCCAAAATGCGAGCATTGTTAGAACACTCCACCAACGGATCTGTTTCGACAGCTTTTCCGGCAAAATCGAAGGAGTTTGGATTTAGTCTGCTTGTGACGAGATTTCCTAATGGACCAGCAGAGTTTTGTCATTGGCATGACGTCAGAATCCTCTTTAGCTGTTAGGTTAGACTATTCTAGGCTCCACCGCTCGATTTCGCATCCTGCGATTTATCCAAAGGCACCGCACATGAATCACCGATTTCAGAACTTTTTCACGATACTTTGTTGCTTTGTCCTCGCCGGCAACGGCCTACTGGGAACCGCACTCGGTTTCCAGCAAGCGGAAAAGCTATCCGCACCCAAACTGTTCCCCGAGAATACTTTGGCATACTTTCGGATTGCGGATGTTAAGCAATTGAAAGCGGACCTCGATCGAAGCTCGATGGGCAAGCTGGCTAACGACGATCAGCTCAAGCCGATCATCAACGAGTTTTACGGTACCCTTGTCAAGAGCACCGAGCAGATCGTCAATTCGATCGGCTTAGACCTCAATCAAATTCTCTCAATTCCTAGCGGTGAAATGGCGGTGGCCGTATTTGCCGGAGGTAAACCCGCATCTGTCGAACGCAACAAAGATGACGAAGGAGAAGAACGCGTTAATGTAAGGATCACATCTCCCATTGTTGCAATCATGATCGATGCCGGAGATGAAATCGCCAACATCCAAGTGCTGCTCAAACGAATGGACGAAGCGATCGCGAACAACACCGAGCACTTGCAAAAGAACCTGGATCGTTTGACATTGCACAGCTACCAAAACAACGACCGCGCCGATCAGCAGTTTGCGTATTTCATTGATGGCGGAACATTGGTTGCCTGTACCAATATCGCGTACATTGAAGATCTGGCTCAGGTTTGGCTCGGCAAGGGTGGAGATCGTAAAACGCTAGCCGAGAACGGTAAGTTTGTTACGCTGATGAGCCGTTGCGTGGGAACCGAAGGCGAGCGTCCTCAATTATCGTTTTATGCCGACCCTATCGGTATGATCCGTCAGTTCACTCCAAAGAACGCAGGCACTACCTTCTTCTTGGCCATGCTTCCTCCGCTTGGAATTGATGGCATCGAAGCTGTTGGAGGTAGTTGGATTGTTGCCCCTGCTGATTTCGATTCGATCGGTCACTTACACGTTTCGCTGGCCAGTCCACGACGAGCCATCCTTGGTCTACTGCGTCCCAAAGCTGGGTCGACTGTTCCCGAGCCTTGGGTTCCCAAATCAGCCGCATCTTACATCACAGTTAACTGGGACATTCAGTCAACGCTGCAAGGCATCGAGCGACTGGTCAATCAGTTTCAAGGCAAAGATGCTTTGGATCAACGAGTCTTCGCAAACATCAACAAGCAGTTCGAGATCGATGTTCGCAAGGATATCCTTGAGAATCTTGAGGGTCGCCTGACGATGGTACAAGGTTTCGTACGACCCATTACAGTCAACTCGGGCTCCAATGTTTACGCCATTCGCATGAAGAACCCCAAGCATATCGAGAACACTGTCTTGCCGAAGATTTTCGCTAAGCTTGGTGAGCGAGCGAAGTTCGAATCAGAATCATTCGGCAAGATTAAGGCACAAGTTCTGACTGTCGAGCGCCGCGGTAATCGTCCTGAAACCCCGGTGCAAATTCGATTGCCAGAGGTTTGCGTAGCCGTTTACGAAGACTATCTAATTATCAGCGATAGTCGCTACATGATGCGACAGTTGGCAGACGCTTTGAACGACTCGAGCAATCAACTTCGCGAGTCCTTGGAGTATCAACTGATCAACGATCGCATTAAGGCTCAAGTTCAAGATAAGCAGCCTTCGGGGATCTCGTTTGCTCGTCCAGAAGAATCGCTACAGTTGTTTTACGAACTAGCTCGCGATTCGAAGAATCGCGATGCACTCAAGAGATTCTCGGCTAACAATCCCGTCTTCACCGCTTTGAACGAAGCTTTAGAAAAGCACGAGCTTCCACCATTCTCCGTGATTTCGAAGTACCTTGTGCCTTCCGGTGGCTATCTTGTTGAAGAAGAGTTGGGTATGCACTACACGACCTTCTCAATCAAGCGCGAGTAACTACGGTGCGTCGTAAGGCTATTGGCTCTAGCCCGCTTTGGACGTGATCCTTAGTTGAATTAGATAACTGATCGCATCTGTTGCTTCAGATGCGATCATTTTGCCGGTTGGGCCGTGAAATCAAATAGACAAAGGCATGGCGTCTGCGGTGGCAAATCGATTAGTCCGCCTCCAGGATTCGCAAAAACACCGTTGACCGTTACCGACTTAGGCATTCTAAAGTCCTCAGTCGCTCGGTTGTCTTCAAAGTCGATCACGCCGTTGTCATTGGCGTCGATGAAGGCAATCATCGAATACTCTCGGGCAGGTACGACTAGCAATAGTGAAGCCATGCCACGTTCGTCCAAAACGAAACGCTCTTGATACGCGGGCGGAGAATTTTGATCCTCGGAGGGGACATAGACTTGAATGCGTCCCTTAGCTCCTTTCTGCTCGGCCGACGCAAGTATCTGCGCAACCAAGATACCGTTTTGACTTTGAATGGCCTGAGATACAACGGCTTGTTTAGCAGGTGCGCTCATGATTAGTTGTGGCACCCAATCCAGATACCAAATGGTGCAGGCAACCGTGGTTACAATTAAGCCCGTGCCGGATAACAACCAACCATGATTGCTAACCCATGCATTGTAGAGGTTCTTAGCAAGCTTCATGGGTACCCTTTGAGTCGTATTCAAGAGTAAGAGTTAAGGTTATTCCGGCCGCAAAGCGGGCCGCCAGCGAAATACCCTGCGCATAATTCTAGCCCAACTTGTCCAACGGGCTATGCCGAAAGATCTGATTCAGCCGATCGAGCGAAGTTGTTTGGCGGCTTCTGCGACCATTTCTGCCGCAGTTTCAATCTGCTCCATTGTATTGAACCGTCCAACCCCAAATCTTAGACTGCTACGAGCCTGGTCCTCGCTTAGCCCCAAAGACCTCAGGACATGGCTTGGTTCTGGATTGGCACTAGTGCACGCACTGCCACTGCTGATGGCCAGTTCCGGTGCATGCATCATCAAGCTCTGACCCTCCAGAGGGTAGAAGCAGCAGTTTAGATTTCCCCCTAAACGCCATTCGCTCTCCAGCGGCGGACCATTCAATGAAAGCCCGTTAGGTTGCAGCAGCTCGAACAATCGGTCTCTCAGCTTTGCAATGCTAAGAGAGTCACTTGCAAGAGACTTGAGCGTGTTTTCAAGTGCCGCATGCATCCCAATGATTCCGACTGTATTGAGCGTCCCCGACCGAAGATTTAGTTGTTGTCCGCCACCGACGATTTGTGATTGTAATCTCACCACGCGATCGCGCCGTCGAACGAACAGGCCACCGACGCCTTTAGGACCATAGAACTTGTGGGCCGAAAAGCTAAGCAGATCGACGCCCAGTTCGTCTACGTCGCAAGGAATGCGCCCGACGGCTTGCGTTGCGTCGGTGTGGAGCAGGCAATCCACATCGCGACACATTGGAGCAATCTCGCGAATCGGTTGGATCACGCCAATCTCGTTGTTGGCCCACATAACGCTGACCATCGCGGTTTCACCATCAATGGTCGCTCGCAACTGATCCAGATCTACTTGCCCTGGTTGGTTTGAGTTTTGGTTCGACACATCGATCAACTGTACATCGAACCCCATGCTCTTCAGCCGGTTCAATGGATCGAGTATGGCTTTGTGTTCGGTAACAACGCTGACGATCTTGCGACGCTTCTGACGTGGGTGGAGCATCACACCAAAGAGTGCCAGATTATTGCTTTCCGTTGCACCACTAGTGATAACCAACTCATCCTCCGCACCGCCGATCATCTGAGCTAACGATGCTATTGCCGCGTCAACACGCTGAGCAACCTCTCTACCAAATTGATGCGTGATGCTGCCTGCATTGGCAAACTGCTGCTGAAAGAAAGGCAGCATGGCCTGCAATGCATGCGGATCGAGAGGCGTCGTGGCGTGATTGTCCAGATAGATCATGGCTACCTAAACATATTGACCAAGCAAAGTTGGCTCCAAGTTTCGAAGCGATCGAGCTCTTCCTTGAGTCTTGACAGTGGAGCGAATCCGCTATCAGTCAAGTCGATCTCTCTTGCTCGAGCTGCGGGCTTTTCCAAAATCAAGCGATGGACGACGCCTAAGTGTACGCGTCCCACGGGGCTTGTGTCGTCATAGATAAAGCCGACCAGCTCTTCACTGTACGGTGATTCAATCACAGTCTCTTCGGTCAGCTCGCGTTCCATGCCACTGCGATAAAGATCTTTGCCGGCGGCGTCCTCTCGCGAGATGTGGCCTCCGATTCCAACACTGCGAAGCGCATGGAGTCGCTTTTCGCCTTGGCCTTTGCCGCGGGTGTATTGGAATATCTGAGTTTGGCCTTCAACCTCACACTGCAAGACGACGTACGGAATCAGTTGCTTGAAGCTGGGGTCCTCTTCGACTTGGCTTCTCGGCCGAAACTGCATGAACTCGGGGTTCAGCAATGCTTGAAAGGCTTGGTCGCAGAATGGACGAAACCCCTTAAAGCCGCCTAACAATTCCATACGGCTTTCTGGAATCACCAGTACCTCTTCGTCCGCCACAGCCAGCCCCTTTATTCCCAAATGCCTGAAAAACAGATGAATTAATGATGGGCTACCAATGTAGCCTTCGAGGCTCGCTCTGAACACTGCACCAAGTAGACAATCTGATGGCTAGACAATCTGCTGGTCAATCCATTTTCCGGTAAGTTGAGGAGGTTCATAGCTGTCGACGATTTCCAATAACTGTTCAATCGACGAAGCAACTTGCAACAGTCCCATGTTGTGCGACTTAAGAAATCCTTCCGTCACCATGTGGTTGAGCAGTTGCAACAGATGGTCGTAGAAGCCTAGGGTATTCAGCAGGATCACTGGCTTTTGGTGCAGGTGAAGTTGCTTCCATGTGAGTATTTCGAACAACTCGTCCAAGCTGCCGAAGCCACCCGGCAAGGCGACAACGACATCGGACCGATCTGCCATGATCGCTTTCCGCTCATGCATGGATTCTGTGACCAGCAACTCTTGAATGCCCTCGTGAGCTACTTCGTGATCTTTCAAGAATTTTGGAACAACTCCAACAACATAGCCTCCGCATCGCAACATTTCGTCGGCTAGAACTCCCATCAAGCCAACGCAGCCGCCACCGTAAACAATTCGGTCACCGCGCTGCGCTAGCTTGGCAGCCAACTGCCGAGTAGTTTCAGCATAGATGGGATTTCGGCCAGCATTGGCACCACAAAATACGCAGACATTTTTCAACTAGGTGCACCTTTGGTGTTTGTTATTGCGGTGTAAATCTCGTGGGCGGTAACTGTTGTAATTTGAAAAGCTCAATTAGGATACACAGGCTCTGAAACCAGAAAACTCCCCAACATAGATTGCGAATTCAGCTATGCGAACATTGATTCTCGTTTGTGCGTTGGCCTGCTGGTGGAATTCGCCCGCGTCGGTTCATTCAAGCGAACCCGATCTTCCGCCGATACCAACCGTCAGCCGCGAGTATCGAGGCGTCTGGGTTGCCACAGTCGCCAATATCGATTGGCCGTCGAAGCCAGGTTTGCCCAGCGATCAACAGCAAGCCGAGGCGATCAAGATTCTGGATACTGCCGCGGACTTGAAGATGAACGTCATTGTTTTGCAAGTCAGAACAAGTTGCGACGCATTGTACGAAAGCCAGCTTGAACCGTGGAGCTATTTTCTTTCCGGCAAGCAAGGTCAGGCGCCAAGTCCAGCCTACGATCCGCTCAGCTTTTGGATCGAGCAGGCTCACAGTCGTGGTCTGGAACTTCACGCTTGGTTCAATCCCTTCCGCGCGAAGAACACAGGGCAGACCTACGCCGATTGCGAGAGCCATATCAGCCAGACTCAGCCTCAGCTAGTCAAGAAATATGGCAACGACAAAACGAATTACTTGTGGCTTGATCCAGGCGAAGTTGCGGCTCGCGAGCACTCTTTGAGTGTTTTCCTGGATGTGCTTCAGCGTTACGATGTCGATGGGATTCACATTGATGACTACTTCTATCCCTATCCTGTCGACGATATTCCTTTTCCAGACGATCCAGCTTGGAATCGTTACGTCGAGTCGGGCGGCAAGTCCGCTCGCGACGATTGGCGACGCGAGTCGATGAACCAATTCATCAAGCAACTTTACCAAGAGATCAAGCGTATCAAGCCACACGTCAAGTTTGGCATCAGTCCGTTTGGAATCTGGAAGCCTGGCTATCCATCCAGCGTGGCGGGTTTCAGTCAGCACGACAAGCTGTACGCCGATGCAAGGTTGTGGCTCAACGAGGGCTGGTGCGATTACTATTCCCCGCAACTCTATTGGGCTATTTCGGCTAAACAGCAGAGCTTCCCTGCCCTGCTCCGCTGGTGGTCGGAAGAGAACAAACTTGGGCGGCACTTAGTCCCTGGAATCTACACGTCACGCATCGGCAATAAGACTAACGGTTACAGCGTGGAGGAGGTCGTCAATCAGACCTACCTATCCAGACACATGCCGGGCAGTCATGGTGTCGTCCACTTTAGCATGAAGTCGCTGCTCGAAAATCGTGAGAGCATTTGCGACAAGTTGAAAGCCGGCGCGTACAGCGAGATTGCCATAACGCCTGCGGCTACATGGTTGGATAGCCAGCCTCCGAAAACGCCAGAGATTTCTATCGATCGCACCAACTCGAAACAGGTCGTTGCGTGGAAATCAAGCGACGATCAGCCAGTCGCACGATGGTGCTTGTGGACGTTAGTAAACGGAAAATGGCAAGGGCGAATCTTGCCTGGTGGAGAGACTCGCCTGGAAGTTCCGACTTCTGAGATGAAGATCGAAGCCGCGGCTATATGTGCCATTGATCTATTCGGAAACGAAAGCCAGCCTGCCACGGCTCGATAGTTACAACTAAATGAGTTCGACCATCGTAAGCACGATCGATCTCATTCCCTGGATCGAGTCTTTTGGAGGATAAACACGTAGACCGCTGGTACAAGTCCACCCAGGAAAACTAATGTCCAGTACCATCCCAGGTAGTAGCTATCGCTTCCGAAGCCACGGCCGCCCCTTTGAAAACTGGTCCAAGTCGCCGCGAAAAACACAGTTGCGCAGAAGTAGGTAGTCAATGCGCCGATGGCGTAGGCTCTCAAGAAGCCTCTATGCCATACGATCATGCAGGTCAGTAAGCCGGGAAGAAGGATGCTTAACATGGTCAATGCAAACTGACCCGTCGATGGCCCCGTCGTTGTGCTGAACATGACAAGGCCCCATATCAATGCAAGTACGATCACATTAGCCAGGATCAAAATAGCCATTGGCGAAACTAGGTGGCTGGCCCAAGATTGTCCCGTCGCAACTTGTAACTTCGGAGTGGGACTACTTTTCATTCGTTCAATCAGGCTCCGGATGTTTTCTCTTTGGTAGACAGCAAGAATTCCTGCAAAGGTTGCTAGTAACAAGAACATCAGTATTCTGTTGACAACATAGGCTGTCCAATACGCTTGAGTCGCGTAGGTGACGCCGTTCATCGCCACGGATGAAATCACGACTAGCGCGCCGATCACTCCAGCGACCCAAACCATCCGCCTTAGCTTTTGCTTTACGGCATTCTCGGGTGTGGAAGGACTGAGGCTTGCGGGCGAGTGATCGAAGTCATCTTCTCGATCTAGCGGGTGAACTTCAGTCATCATTCTCTCCACGGGTGCGCTGACGTCCCGCTCGCATCCAGAAAGGTGCGCGGGTGTTCCGCTTCAAAAAAGGTGCGCGGGCGTCCCGCCCGCTTTCAAAAAAGTTTCGCCGGCGTCTCGCCCGCATTTAAAAAAGGTGCGCGAGCGTCCCGCTCCCAAAAAAGGTGCGCGAGCGTCCCGTCCGCATTTAAACCGGTGCGCGGGCGTCTCGCCCGCATCTAAAATGTCCACTGTGAAACCTACCGCACAACGGCCAAACTAAATCTTAAGCGATTGTTTAGCTTGAGCAAACGCATCAACAGCAAATTGCAGATCTTCTTCTGAATGAGCCGCAGAAATCTGAGTTCGAATTCTTGCTTTGCCCTGCGGGACGACGGGGTAGGAAAAACCGACCACGTAGACGCCGCGACCGAGCATGTCTTCGGCCATTGCAGAAGCCAAACGAGCATCGCCCAGCATGATAGGAACGATTGGGTGTTCGCCCGGTAGCAGCGTGAAGCCCAGGGAGCTCATTTTGTCACGGAAGAACGCTGTGTTGCGATGCAGTTTGTCTCGCAGGTCCGTCGATGCTTCCAAGATCTCCAAAGTGCGAATACTAGCCGCGGCGATGGGCGGGGCCAAAGAGTTCGAAAACAGGTAAGGCCGCGAGCGTTGTCGCAAAAGTTGAATAATCTCCTTGCGTCCTGAGGTGTATCCGCCGCTGGCGCCCCCCAAGGCTTTGCCAAGAGTCCCTGTGAGTACATCGATACGGTCGATGACGTCGTGGTGTTCATGAGTGCCACGACCGTTCTTTCCCATAAAGCCCACGGCATGCGAATCATCCACCATAACCAAGGCTTTGTACTTGTCCGCTAGTTCGCAGATTCCAGGCAGGTTCGCGATATAGCCGTCCATCGAGAAGACGCCGTCGGTAGCGATCATGCGAAAGCGACAGTCCTTGGCTTGCTTGAGCTGTTCTTCCAGATCGGCGAGGTCGTTATTCTTGTAGCGAAAACGCTTCGCCTTGCACAATCGAACTCCATCGATGATGCTGGCGTGGTTCAGCTCATCAGAAATAATCGCGTCTTCAGCAGACAGCAGCGTTTCGAACAGCCCTCCGTTGGCATCAAAGCATGACGAGTAGAGAATCGTGTCTTCGGTGCCAAGGAAGCGACTCAACTTGGCCTCCAAATCTTGGTGCAGCTTTTGAGTCCCACAGATAAACCGAACGCTCGCCAAGCCATAGCCCCAATCCTGAAGAGCTTGCGACGCGGCAGCCAGAATGTCGGGATGCTCGGCCAGTCCAAGATAGTTATTCGCGCACATGTTCAAGACTTGCTTGCCGCCAAGTACTTGAATGTGAGCATCTTGAGGCGAGGTGATCGTTCTCTCTCGCTTAGTCAGACCTGCTGAATCGATCTGAGCCAATTGATCGGACAAGTGTTGTTGAAAATCGCCGTACATGTTTCAAAAATCCTCTTCGTATATCGTCGCCGAACTATGACGGCATGTCTTGCCAGTAGAGAATGGTCTTGCCTGTTTGGCCGGTGCTCATCGCATCGAAACCCGCTTGGAAATCCGAGAAATGGAAGCGGTGAGTGATAATCGGGGCGATATCCAAACCGCCCTGTAGCATCACCGTCATCTTGTACCAAGTCTCGTACATTTCGCGACCGTAAATGCCTTTGATTGTCAACATGTTGAAGACAACCTGATTCCAATCGATAGCGATCGGCTCGGTGGGAATTCCCAGCATGGCGATTTTGCCACCGTGAGCCATATTGTCCAGCATCCCTCGAAAGGCATCCGCATTCCCCGACATCTCCATGCCGACATCGAAGCCTTCGGTCATGCCGAGCTCTTTTTGAACTTGGTGAAGGTCTTCGTGCAACACATTGACTGCTCGCGTTGCTCCCATTCGTTTGGCAAGTTCCAAACGCCATGGATTAACATCGGTCACTACGACAAATCTCGCTCCGGAGTATTGAGCAATAGCCGCTGCCATGCAGCCGATCGGACCAGCGCCAGTGATCAGCACATCTTCGCCAAGCACAGGAAACGAGAGTGCGGTGTGAACGGCATTTCCAAACGGATCGAAGATTGAAGCGATATCGCGATCTATCGATTCGTGATGATGCCAGACATTGGACATGGGCAGCGCGATGTACTCGGCGAATGCACCGGGTCGATTGACTCCGATCCCTGCGGTGTGCGCGCAAAGATGTCGCCGGCCTGCCAAGCAGTTTCGGCAACGACCGCAAACGACGTGACCTTCACCGCTGACAATTTCGCCAGGCCGAAAGTCATTGACGTTCGAGCCGACTTCGATGATCTCGCCGACAAACTCATGCCCAACGACCATGGGGACGGGAATCGTCTTCTTAGCCCAGTTGTCCCATTTGTAGATATGCATGTCTGTGCCGCAAATACCCGTGCGGTCTACGCGAATGAGCACATCGTTGATGCCAATCTTCGGTTCGGGAACATCATCCAACCACAAGCCCGGCTCGGCAAACTTCTTAACTAACGCTTTCACGGCGACTCTTTGAATTCGGAGGACTCTTCCGCCCTGAAACAGCAGGCTGCGGATCAATGAAGCTGAACATTATCCACGAAGTTCGCCGGTCGGGTAGTCTTCAGGCTCGGCAAGGAAGCCCGTAATCCAGAAACTGGAGAATACAAAAAACCGTGCTTTTGGAGAGTTGTGTCCCAAGAGTGTGCCGACTACTTGCATGTCTGGAGCGGCATGCGATGAAGCGTCTTGAAGGCAGGAGTGACGGAGCTAGTGCAGCGGAGGAAGCTTCGTCGCGCTCGGAAAAACTACGTTGCGATAAAGTTCGGTTAGCGGAATGCTGAAGCCAAGCGATTCCAGGGGAAAGCTCTGCGAAAGTTCCGTGAGCTGAGAGAATCGCCAACTGTCGCCTGGCTGTCGCAAGAAGCTCTCCACGCTTGGGCTGTCTTGGGAAATTAAAACGAGTTCCTTCAGCGACTTTATGCCGCGAAACATCATCGATTTTCGACCACGATCATACTTCTCGGTTGAATCCGAGAGGACTTCGACGATCACGGTTGGATTGAGCACTGTGTTAGGAATTTCAGCATCCAATTCCAGTTCGCCGCATACGATGCTTGCGTCGGGATAGGTGTAGAGACCAGCCGAATCGCATTTGATGCGAAGGTCACTGTTGTAGACCACGCAAGGCTTGCCCTTGAGCAAGTTTCCAGCTTCACGGACGAAGTTGGATGCAATCAGGCTGTGTACCGGAGTCCCTCCTACCATGGCGAACAGTTCGCCGCGGTAGTACTCGTACCTTTGGCCATCTTGTTGTTCGCGAGCGAGATAGTCGGCTAACGTAAAACCCTTCATAACAGCAGACATAGTTAACTCCGGAGTATTCTGAACGATCGAAAGCTTGCTGGTAATGGCCTGACTATTGCAGTGGTGGTGCCCACATGGGCTCAAGCTGCCGGAATTTGCTAAACGCACTAGTTTTGTAGTACAATTCCAGGATCGCCCGTCACCCTGCCTTTAGCTCTTTCCGCCGACTCACTCTTCCGTACAGTCTACCATGAACACACCAGCAACCAAACTGCCAGCCGAATCTCATGAATCTCAATCAGCTTCCAATCGCGATGGAAAAACTAGCCGACTAGGCCGACGCCAATTTGTAGTAGCGTCGACATTAGCGATTGCCGCAGTTCATTCAAGTCGTTCCAGCCTGCGAGCCTCTTCGAACGCCGATCTTGTCATTGGCGAAGGAGCTCATCAGTATCGAGTCCATCATCAGTGGGCCAAGCTGCCTGATAAATATACTTGGCAAACGACTCATAACGTGGCCGTCGATCAAGCAGGTAATCTGTATGTGATTCATGAAGGTCGTGAGAATCAGAAAGATCATCCATCGATCTTTGTGTTCGACTCACAAGGCAAGTTCGTCAAAGCGTTTGGCAATCAGTTTCAAGGTGGTGGTCACGGCATCGAGTTCCGAAAAGAAGGCAACGAAGAGTTCCTTTACATCGCCGCCTATCAAAAAGTTAAGACCATCGCCAAGCTTACCCTTAGCGGTGAAACAGTTTGGCAACAACGAGCTCCCAAAGAGAGCCAAAAGTACAACAGTGAAAACTATGATGACAAGGCGGTTTGGCCCAAGGGCTCGCCTCGCGAGTACTTCTTGCCGACAAACTTTGCGTTCCTAGAGGACGGAGGATTTCTTCTAGCAGATGGATACGGCGCGTTCTATATTCATCGCTACGATGCGTCAGGCAAGTGGGTTAGTTGTTGGGGTGGCGAAGGAAAAGGCGAAGGGACATTTAATACACCACACGGATTGTGGATCGACTCTCGAGGTGCAGAGTCCGTAGTGATCGTCACCGATCGAGCGCACAATTCGCTGCAACGATTCACGCTTGACGGAAAGTACTTGGGCACACTGGACGGATTCAAGTTGCCCGCCAATGTAGATTCTCGAGGCGATCTGCTGCTGATTTCCGAGTTGAAGGGCGGCTTGAGTCTGTTGGACAAAGAATACAAGCCGGTCATTGTTTTTGGCGAAGATTCTCAGCGAGTGGCCTCGGTTCAGGGCATTCGTGGTAAGGAAAGCGAGTGGGTGGATGGAAAGTTCGTGCACCCACACGACGCCTGTTTTGCCGCAGATGGGAGCATTTTCGTGGCCGAATGGGTTGAACGCGGTAGAATTACCAAGCTAGAGAAAATCGGGTAGGGCTCGGTAACGTCGCGTGGGTTCGATGGTGCCAGCGTCCGCAGGGCGATTTAACTCCAACGAGTTGCAAACTAGAGAGTTCGGGGCTGTAAACCACAATTTTAGTGGTGAAACAGTCTAGGCAGTGGCCCGGAACTCTCTTTTGAATTGCCCTAAAGCGGGTATAATCCTCAGCTCCCGTGCAGAACATCGCGTCGATCGTCACTCTTCGGCTATGAGCCTGAATTGTTGCTCAACGTGGTTTCAAGATGCCGACGCTAAGATGGAAAGCCACTTGGAAGTCGAATGATTGCGGCAGCGATAGTTCTGGTTAGCAAGCGAATTACGGATACTCACACTGCCCTACGAAGGCTGAACTTACAGCCATGGCAACCACAAAAACAGTCCTTAGAAATCAAGAAGAACCGCTGAATGTCCGACCATTGGAAGTCACTAGCAGATATGTTAGGTGCGCCCGGCCTGTCCTCCACTCCCAAGAGCTCTGAGCCAATATCCAACAAACCAGTGCCAGCCGAATCAACGTCGGCGCAGCAGCCGGTCGAAGAATCGGTAGCGCCTGAAGAGCCAGTTGTGGAAGAGCCTGCTCCGGTGCCAGAACCGGCTAAACCAAAGAAACGATCCTCTTGGGAAGCACTGGCCAGCCTATTCAACATAGGTTCGCAGCCTCAACCTGAACCTCCCGCACCGGTTGCGCCGACACCTCCGCCAGCACCGGTCGCTTCAAAGCCAGTTCCACCAGCGGCCCCGGCTCCGCAGGCACCTGAGCTATCGCTATTCAAGCCTTCAGCGGCAGTGGACAAGAATCCTGCCTTGACCGAAATGTTCGGAGAGGCCTCGGCGAAACCTCATGAATCTTGGGGAAAGCCTCGGCGTATGGTCAACGATGTCGACTGGGACGATGAAGACAGTCCTCGCCGCGCCGATCGTGATCCCGTCGATCCAAGATCCAAGCGAAATGTCGAAACCACGGCAACCTTTGGCGAGGTTGACAGTGAGGATGTCGACGTTGATGTTGACGATGTCGATGATGTTGGCGACGTAGAATCTTCCGGCGAAGAGCCGCTACGCAGGTCTCGTAGACGACGCCGACGTGGAAGAGGCGGACGTGGTGGTGATGAAGCCAGAACTGACGATGTACGCAGCGATGATGTACGCAGCGATGAAGTGCGAAGTCCTGGGGGCCGTGGGTCTGAATCTCGCAGTCCTGAATCTCGCGGTGCTGAAGGGCGAGGCGCTGAGGTACGGAGTGAGAGACGTGAACCACGCGGTCCAGCGCCACGCGCTGGCGAAGTCAGCAGTTCGCCACGTCGCGAGAGGCCCGCTGAGCCGGTTTCCAGTTGGGGCAAACTTGTCGGTGATGACGAGGAAAACGATCTAGATGATGTTGACGTAGCACCATCGATTGATGGCGAAGATACCGACAGTGCACCAGCAGACGAACGACGTCCTCGAAGAAGGCGACGACGCCGCGGTGGTCGCTCACGTTCTGGAGAAGCCAGTGCGGAAGCCGCTGTTCCAGGTCAAGACGATGTAGAAACCGTCAATCGTGACCTGCTGCGAGCGGACGAAGACGATCTAGAAGAGTCGGACGATTTGTACGAAGCCAAAGATTCTGACGACGCAAGCTCCGATCAGTCTCCCGATGGACGCCGTCGACGAAGACGCAAGCGAAATCGTGGCGGTAAGCGGCTCGAAGAGACTTCCAGACAAGCTTCTGATGACATCGTTGATGACGAAGACGTGGTCGAAGGTGACGACGAAGATCAAGGTGAAAACGGCGAGGAAGTCGGCGCGAACAAGCATCGCAATATCCCAACTTGGGAAGACTCTTTGGCCTGTATCATCGATGCCAACATCGAAAACCATCGGAGAAATGAAGGTCGTGGTGGCGGTGGACCACGTGGTGGCGGACGAAATCGAGGCCGTCGCTAATACGTTTCGTTTCAATTTTCATTGTTTCAATTTTGTTGTGCTCGGGTAATTCATCCTTACTGAATCCGTGATTGGCAATCGGTGCTATCCCACTGCTGCCATTCCGAGTACAATTTGGCCGATCAAAGACGCCTGCCTGACAGTGGCTCTCGCGAGGGGGAGCCGTGAACCTGGTCAGGACTTAAGTGTAGCAGCCATAAGCGGGGTACTCTTGTGCGAGGGCCTCTGCTGGGCAGGCGTTCTTTTGATCCTTGAGATCGAAGCCGATTGAACCATAGTTGCGGTGGTCTTGCATGATTGGCCGTGGGTTTGTGTCGAGCGTCACTCGGTTAATTTCTTTGTCCTGGCTCAATCTTGGGATGCATCCGTGGAAGACTCAGCAGATAAGTCTTCGACTCAACCGGCCTACACTGTCGTCGCTCGACGCTATCGTCCTAGGTCCTTTGATCAGTTGATTGGTCAGGAACACGTTGCACAGGCTCTCGGTAAGGCCATCGCCACTGGACGCGTTGGTCATGCGTACCTCTTCACCGGTGCGCGAGGAGTTGGCAAGACATCGACGGCGCGGATCTTCGCCAAAGCACTGAATCTGCAAGAGGGTGTTTCAGGCGACTTGGCAGACGAGATTACCGCAGCAGTCGATTCTGGTGACGATATCGATGTGATCGAAATCGACGGTGCGAGCAATCGCGGTATCAACGAGATTCGTCAGCTTCGTGCGAACGTAAATGTTCGCCCCAGTCGAGCGCGATTTAAGATCTACATCATCGACGAAGTTCACATGCTGACCAAAGAGGCCTTCAATGCCCTATTGAAGACTCTGGAAGAACCTCCACCACACGTCAAATTCATTTTCTGCACAACCGATCCCGACAAGATTCCAATCACGGTTTTGTCGCGATGCCAAAGGTTTGATTTTGTTCCCGTAAAGTTTGAAGCAATCGTCGCTCGGTTGCAAGAGATCGCGACAAACGAAGGTTATGAATGCGAGCCCGAAGCACTGTCCCTGTTGGCTCGCCGCGCTGCTGGCTCAATGCGCGATAGTCAGTCGCTGCTAGAACAAGTGATGAGCTTCTCGGTTGGGAAGATCACTGCCGAGCAGGTTCACTCGCTTTTGGGAATCGCCGACGAAACTCTACTACTTCGGATCGTCGATGCGCTCTATCGGCACAATGCACTCGACGCCATCTCTGCGGCAGATGCCGCATTGACCGATGGTGCCGATGCGGGCCAACTGACCGAGCAACTGTTGAACTATCTGCGCGATATCATGGCGGTCGGTGTAGGCGGGTCGGCGAATCTTCTGAAGTACGCTAGTCCCTTAAATCACGCTCGCCTTAAAGAGATCGCGGAAGCCTGGGGAGTGCAAACGGTTCTCTCAGCAATTCAAATCCTCGACGAGTCTATAGTTCGCATGCGAGCCAGTGTCTCGGCTGGGACGCTGTTGGAAGTCGCCATGGTGCAAATCTGTCAATTGGAGCAGCTTGCATCGATTCCAGCCTTAATTGCCGCATTGGGAAACAGTACCGCAACTGGTGGCGGGGCGGCTCAAAAAAAAAAGCCCCATGACACCGCCATAGCTTCCGTGGGTCGTGCTGATCCAGAGTCTACAAGCACCGCTAGCCCCCAAGTTGTCCACCCCTCGGGCGCAGTTAACCAAGGCCCGTCGCACGATAGCCAGTCGCATGAAGGTGGAGCAGTTGCTGAACCGGTTTATCAGTCGCTCTCTGATGCGCTAAAAAGTAGCCGCGAGCAAGGTAAGGCTCAGCAAAGCAACGCTCAATCGAGTTATGTACAGGCACGTTCGAATGTTGAGTCCAACAGCTCAGCGCCGAATACGATGGCGCACTCTGCTGCTTCAGGGCAAGCAGTTGCAAGTGGAAATGGCGTAAGGCCTCCCCATGTTGCAGTAACTCCCTCACAAGCTCAAACGTCCGAGCATGCGCCGTTAGTGCCACAGCCGCACATGCATTCGAAGCCGAACTCTCCGGCCTCAGTTGCTGCGCCCGTAACCGCAAGCGTTGCGAGTCAGCAGCAATTCACCGGCAGCGGATCAGCAACTGCAACTTCTGTTGACGGCGCTAAACCACAATCTTCAACTCCACCCGTTAGTAGCTCTCGATTTTCCTCAGCACCAATCGGTTCCGCAGACGCGATGGCTCAATGGAAGCGAGCTATTCAAACGATTGATGGTCTCTTGGCCAATTATTGCAGCATGGTCTTAGCGATTGAGCCCAAGGATAGCACCACGTGGCGCGTTGTATTTCCTCCAGGTGCCAATCAGCCTCTCGACTACTGCGAGAACGTCACTCGAAAGGCTCAGTTGACTAATGCGTTAGCCCAAGTCCTTGGTCGCACAGTACAGTTGCATTTCGAGATGCAACCCGGCCAAGCGCCCGCACCAACAACTTCGAATCAAGTGAATTCATCGGCCGAGCGAACGAAGCGGATGCGAGAACTGGCCAGCCATCCATTGATCAAGAAGATTGTTGAATTGCTTGATGGTGAAATCACCAAAGTGATACCACCACGACCGCCCAGCCCACAGCCTGGCGACAGTTCCCATCAATCGCATTAGCAACTGTTCACTGTTCTAATCCAACAAATTTCGAATTTGAACCTACAAAGGTCACTCATGTTCAACCTAAAGAATCTAAGCGGCTTGTCCCAACTGATGATGAATGCCGGGTCAATTCCCGAACGAATCAAAGAGATGCGTGAAAAGTTAGCCCAGGAAACGGTTACTGGCGGGACCAACGCAGAAGGCTCAGTCTACGTTGAGATGACAGGCGCTGGCGAAGTCGTCAAGCTTGTCATTTGTTCGACGCTCATTCAACACGGTGCCGCAGATCAAGTCGAGCAGATGTTGCCTCGG
>CAYWNG010000008.1:24675-28624 GCA_964458685.1 uncultured Pirellulaceae bacterium | reverse complement strand
TTGGGGCTCGCTTCGCGCGTAGGGTGCGGTTGAGGAACGAAACCCACCGCGATCTCCATACTCGCTTGACCGGGCCTAAAGAACCAGATCTCACGCGAAGGCACGAAGCCGCAAAGGAAACTTCAAACTGCTAACTGCTAGCTCACTCGAACGCGGCTGTTTCGCTTAACAAACTCGCGGTAGTCGGCCGGTGTATCGATGCCCTTACATGCCTCTTCGCAAACGCCGACCATGATCTGGTAACCGGCTTGAAGGAAGCGAAGTTGCTCTAGCTTTTCCATCTCTTCAAGTGGACTTGCTGGTAGAGTTCCAAGCTTCATAAGGAAATCGCGACGATAGGCATAGATGCCAATGTGATGAAGGAATCTTGGTGGATTGGCCGTTAACGACTTCTCGTCCCAACTGCGAGCGTGAGGAATTGGACTGCGGCTGAAGTATAGGGCTCGACCGTGAACGTCGCAGACGACTTTGACACACGCGGGATCGTCCAGTCGCTCTCGTTGGCGAATGGGGCATGCAAGAGTCGCGACATCGGCTGTGGTGTTATCTTCGAGTAGTGCGATGACTTGGTCGATGGCCGTTGCCGAGATCTCGGGCTCGTCGCCTTGGACGTTGACGAAGATATCGACGTCCGGCATCTGCTCGGCGACCACAGCTACGCGGTCGGTTCCACTGGGCAGCGCTGGATCTGTCATGACGGCAGTACCGCCGAAACTTGTGACGGCATCAAACAATCGTTGACTATCGACAGCGATGGTAATGCCTTGTGGCTTACAAGCTGATTGAGCCGATTCGAAAGTGTGCTGAATGAGCGTCTTGCCCGTTTCGCGGAGCAACAGCTTCTCGGGCAAGCGTGTCGAGGCTAGTCGTGCTGGGATGACGATTTGACTGACCGAGCGCCGAAGAGTGAAAACGGTCGCCGTGTTGAGATGACTGGATATCTGAAAGGCGGTCATGGCATCATTCCTTTGATCGTTCGAGGTTCATTCCATGAATCCTCAGGCTACCTAAACTCGGCAACCATGGATGGGGTGGGCTGGGACAATTGAATCTGCCTGATGTCCTGCATCGCTGATTTGGGAAGTCTAGCAACTGAGTGCAAAACTCCCCAGATCAGTTTTCGCGGTAGCTAGCATTTTTGGGCTAGCGAGGTGGCGTCCAGAAAAACTGCCGATCGGATCGCGGGTCCAAGGGTGGAGCGTCTGGATAAGTCCCATCGAACCAAGGTTGATTTTGATACTGTGGTTGCAAGGGGAATCCAAATGGTGGCTGTCCGTACGGCCCGACTCCTTGTCCTGGAAAATAGCCGTTGTTGTAACCCGGATAACCATAGCCGGGATAGCCGTAACCGGGATAGCCATAGCCGGGCCACATCGGCGCTGGCGCATTGCCCGTTCCCGTTCCACCAGTTCCGGGACCTGGTCCAGTTCCCGTGCCAGTTCCCGTACCAGTACCCGGCGCTGTTCCACCGCCTGCTGGCGGCATTCCAGGCCGTCCGGGAGGAAAGCCGAAGGCTCCTGGGAAGACGCCTGCATTAACGCTGGTCATCGAAAGCGGCGTTTGCGGGCCCCATGCATCGTAGGGCACGCCATACGGACGGAATGGAAATCGCCATTGCTCGTACGGAATCACCGGAGCGCCGAACTGCTCTACGACATGGTAATTGTCGGCGGACTGACCCACTTGCAGTGTACTGCGAAAATGTCGGTAGCCGCTGCGTTGGTAGCTATCGCGATCAGGCCCCACAGGTTGAACCGGCATGGCGTACTGATCGACTCGAACGCCCTGAGAATCATGGGTGTAGGTCGAGGCCCACGTCATCCAGTCGTCCAGCACTGCCAAGGCAGGCGAGGTCAACTGAAAACCGAGAATGAGAGCTGCGCAAATTTGAGTGGAGAGTTTCATGAACTCCAGCATAATTCGCGCGATACAGATTCAATCCTAGTCAACCCAAATTGCCGTCGGAGTCAGATATCTTGGGGGGCATATGTCGAATGTAACGCTTGTATCGAAGGTGTGGCGAACTCGCCAGTTCGTACAGTTTAACGCTGGGGATGAGGCTGCCTATGAAGGCGGTCGAGTGTACAATGAGACCTGTCCTCAACGTCAGAACTTTCGGCCAGACCCCCTTTCGTTTCGGGTTGCTTGATGTACCGCAAATTCCTTCGCTCAAAAATCCACAGGGCTACCGTCACCCAAGCGGACGTAGACTACGAGGGTTCTTTGACTATGCCCCCCAACTTGATGCGTGCCGCAGACATTCTACCGTTCGAAGCGGTTCATGTTTGGAATGTGACCAGCGGGACTCGACTTGAGACCTATGCGATCGAAGGAGTCGAAGGCAGCCTAGATATTTGCGTCAACGGAGCCGCTGCGCACTTGGTTCGCCCAGGCGATATTATCATCATCGCAACCTACAACTTGGTCGACGGAGCTAGGCCCGTTTCGGTCGAGCCGAAAGTTGTATTCGTCGACGCCGAGAATCGCATTCTGCGAATTGGCCAAGAGATTGCTGGGCCGCGTCGACGTGGCGTCACACCCAGTGCCGATAGTTGCTGCTAAGCTGCCGGAGATTAACTCACGGCTGCGGATTCTTGTTGGGATCCGTGTGACGTTGCCAATCGCGATCAAACTGATCAGCTTGCAAAGGCGTAGGCGTTGGGAGATGTCCGGGGCCAGGTCGCTTGGACATCGGCAGTGACGATATCAACATCGCTTGGTCCATCGGGTCGAGTCCTAGAGCAGCTTGCATCGCGGTCAATGCCATGAATGCGTTGCGCTGTGCCTCAACCAACTTGATCTCCGTTTCATTGACCTTGGTTTCCAAGAGGTTGATATAGATCAAGTCTACCTTTCCTCGATCGAAACCAAAGCGATATCTCGAAAGTGTTTCCGTTGCAGTTCGCAACGCCAGTTCGGCTTGCTGGATCACTTGCAGCGAAATGACAAGAGCGTTGTGAGCCGTTTGAAGTTCGGCACCAATCTTGTCTTGCTGGAGACGGAGCTTTTCGTTGAGCTGCGCGATTTTGGCTGTAGTCTCTTGAATCTTTCCACGAGCGTATCGACGCTGCAGGGGCACTTCGCCCTGAACTCCAACCATCAGCTCAAAGCGACCTTTGTCATTCAATGCTGAAGAGGGTTGGCCAGTATCCTGCGAGGCCTCGGTGATCATATCCAATCGCGGCAAAAGGTTGTTGTTTGCCAATTGTCGATCGAAATTGATGTTCTGAATCTCCAACCGAAGTAGCATCGGTTCAGGCCGTCGGCTGAGCGCTGCCGCTAGGTCCTGCAAGTAATCATTGGTCGGAACAGGCTGTGCTTCTGGGAAGTACTCAGGCAACCAGGCATCGTTAGGCACCATCGGTTGACCCGCTTCGTCTCGCAGAAAAATGGAAAGCTTGAATCCCGTAGCGCGAAACTTCTGCTCGGACTCAAACGCCTTAGCGCGACGATCGGCAATCAGTTGTTGATTGAAGATCAAATCGATCTCAGCGTACTTATCTGCCTTGAAGCCAACTTCGAACTGCTCGCCCCGAGTCTCTGCCAACGCAAGCAGTTCGCGTTGAGCTTTCCACACTGCACCAGCGGATATCCACTCCCAATAGGCTAATGCGGCTTCTGCTGAACTATTGAGGATTGCTTGTTGAATGAGTGGTTCAGCGGCTTGTTGAGCAAGCGAAGCTTGAAAGACTCCAACCCGCTGCGCGTCGATGGCGCGACCTTGAAGCAGCGGAACTCCCATCGCTAGCTTGAATTCACCCCCGTTGTTGGTCTCGCGGTCTTTGTACCAAGTTGGAAAGTCGCCTCGACCTACACGATAGCCGGCTGCCAGATAGGTACCCCACCAAGTCTGCCTCGCGACTCCGATACCGTTGCGATAGTTGCGATAAAACCCAGTCGGTTCCGAAAGCGAGTATCCCTGAAGTTTCGTGTCGTAAGCGCCATAAGC
>CAYWNG010000008.1:16492-24575 GCA_964458685.1 uncultured Pirellulaceae bacterium | reverse complement strand
CAGGAGGCAACGTCGAGTTCGCTGCGGGGGCTTGGTTCGCACGACTCGAAGCATCGCTAGGGAGCGATTGCACTGAGTTACCCGCCGCAGCGTTTTGTTTGATTGGATCAGTCCCCGCAACCGGTGCTTCAGGCCTCTTCGTATCCGAGGGGCTGGTGTTGCCCGACTGCATGCTTGAAGGGTTCAGTGCTGTCGAGGGTAGTGGTGCGTAGGTCGGCGGCGCGTTTCTCTTAAGCAAGTGGCTTGGTGGAGGCGTTTGTTGCGCAAAGATCGCTGTCGGTAGCAGCAATGCAAGGAGGCCACTTGCGACTACAGCACAGGATGAAGCAACCCGTGGCTTCGCGGGCTGCTCGCAAATCGCTACAGCTTGGGAAGCTTGGGCTTCTTTTCCTTGCTGTCTGATTTTGATTTGGGTTCCTCGTCGGAGACGATCGGAGGAAATCCATTCAACTGACGCCATATTTCATATCCAAGCGTTACCTGTCGTAGCAAGACCCATCCGTTGGCTCGCACGCCCTGTCTGAGATATCGGTTATCTGGCCAGTCTGTCTCGCCCTCAAACTTCTTATCTGGGGTCACAAGTAGGCTGAAACTACCCTTGCCATCGTCGGTTGGGAAGACTCGGTTGACTTTACCGCCGAAGGTACCGATCGCTACAGACGGCCAACCTACGAATTGAACTGCTGGCCAGCCTTCAAACTGCAGTCGCACATGGTCGCCTTCCATTACCAGTGGCATGTCGTTGCCGTTAATCTTTAGCTCAACGGCTAGGTCCATAGCATCGGGAACGATGATGCAAAGCCTATCGCCTTCCTTAACGGTATCGCTTCCCGAGACTCCAAACCATTGTTGAATGATGCCAGAACGCGGTGCGTACACTGCGTTGCGTCCCAATTCGTCGGACTTGTTTTGAAGGTCGATAAGCTCTTTTTCGATCTCTCGGACCTTCTGATCCTCCTCGCCGACTTTCTGCTTAGCACTCTGGATCTTGATGTTGAGATCTTGCTCCTTCGCTCGAATCTCTTCTTGCTTTGAGCCGAGGACTGAATACGCTTCAAGTGCTGCATTTTCAGCCTTAAGAACTTTAGCAAGCTGACTTTCCACAGCCTGCGTCTTTGAGAACAACTCCTCTTTCGAAATGAGACCTTGCGTTGACACCTCTTTGGCGATTCGCAACTGGTTTTCCTTATCAACTAGGTCCGCCTTCAGTGCAGTTATCTCGTTTTTGGCTTGATCCCACTTCTGCTCGGCAGCCTTGTATTCCAATCTGAGCGATTCGATCATGTTAGTAGCAAAGCCTTGCTGAACCAGGGCTTGCTGTTCGGCAATGGCCTTGTTGGTTTTCTGAGTGTTCAATTTGGATTCAATCGCGGCAATTTGGGCGCTCACTTGATTCACCGCATCGCCTGCAAAGGGATCAATCCGCAAAAGCAGTTCGCCTTCCTCGACGCGGCTGCCCTCGCGAAGGTTAGGCTTGACGTAGCCGATGATGCCTTTGCTGGGGCTCATTACCGGCTGTGGACGCTGCTGTGGATCCACCGCAACTACTTGACCATACCCTTGTGAAGTCTGCTGCCACGGGACGAAGACCATCGCAATGACGCCAAAGACTAAGGTGATGAGCGTGATTCGACCGGAAATACGAATCATTCTTCCAGTACGAACCATCAATAGCGCTGGAAAATCTTGTACAAGCTGTTCGTTTTGATTCATTGGAATCGACTCCTCTTGGACTCAGCGATATCTATCGACCTAGTGCCCGACTTCAACTCTTTGATTACCCGACTTCAACTCTTTGATTACACTGCTCAATAATTTTCGGATCGTTCGTGACGACAATCAATGTCCAGGGCCGAGCGGGGTCCGACAAAAAGCTCCAGACTTGCTCACGTGTCGTTTGCGGTAGTGTGTCTAAGGTACCGTCAATGACAAGTAGCCTAGGGTTAGCTACGATAGCGCGAGCCAGCATCAACTGAGCTATTTCAGGTCTTGAAAGAGGCTTGCCATCCGACTGCAGCCATGTTTCGGTCTGCAAACGAAGTGTTGAAACGCTCTCAAATAGCCGAACATTCTCCAGTGCCTCTCGAACGTGTGACTGGCCGATGTTCAAACGTCCCATCGAGACGTTCACCGAAATCGATTCGTGAATGACTTCGGGATCTCCGGCATAACCAACAAAGCCTTGGTTCGAGAGCGAGACATGGCTTGTCTCTAATCCGTTGATTTCGATCTTACCGTGGCTTGGTTTTTCCAACCCTCCGATGGCCCGAGCCATCAAAGACAGGCCTGCCAAATGGTCGCCAACAAGCGCGACTCTTGCTCCAGGCTGAACGTATGCGGGCTCGCAAGTGCATGCTTCGCTACTGTGCGGCATGTCCAATTCGATATGGCTCCAACGCATCTCCACTGGCCCATCAGCAAGCGGCGTGATCGGCTGTCGTGGATCAACATCGATATCCAGCAAGTGACCGACTTTATTGATGGCCGCCATCAAGTCGTAGTACTTTTCCAGAAGCTTGCCCGCTTTCGAGAACGCTCCAACCACAACAGTTACAACTAACTCGCTGGCCACCAACTGCCCAAGCGTTAGTTGTTGTTGAATGACCAACCATCCACCCAGAGCGAGAATAGCGGTCGAAGCAACCGCTTGAAGTCCAACCGTAAAGGCATACTGACGTATCGTAACACGGAACTGCTTTTGTCTCGCAAAAATATACTCGGTCGTCAGTTGATTAGCTCGTTCAATCGCCAAAGATTCACCGCCATTGATCTTGAAGGCAGAGGGCGCTGCAATCACATCTTGAAGCCAATGAGCCACGTTGTATTTGGTGAACGATTCGTCGATGGCCGTCTTTACACCTCCGCGTCCGAGTACCCAGGTCATCGAAACCATGGTGATCAACAGCACCAAGTCAAAACCGAGCAGAAACGGATGATAAAACCCAAGAAGAGTCATTCCCACGATAGTCGCTAAGGCGATGGAGATGCCATCGATCAGAACAGTCGACATCGCCTTTTGGATGGTCATGATATCGAAGACTCGGTTAGCATTTTCTCGTGGATACATGTCTTGCAGATCAGCTTGACGTGCTCGCGGGAAACGATGAGCCAAATCGGATACAAATCGGACGAATTGTCTACGTTGAATTATCTCGACGACTAGCGTTTGAAGAATTGTCAGAACTGCTGCCAACGCGAGGCATGAAAGCAGCAACAGTCCAAGCACTAGAAGCGGTTGCAGGTAGGTACCCCAACTTACAACATTGACCAGCGCTTCCACGGCCAACGGTGAAGCTAAGCTCAGAATGCCATTGAACAATGCGAATACAATGACGATCCAAATGTCTCGCGAATCCAATCGCAAAATCCCAAAGAAACGGCTGACAGGGCTTCTATCAATGTGACCGTGTCCATGCCCGTGTCCACCGCCATGTCCATGGCTGTTTCCATGCCCGTGATTGCCGTGACCATCCACGGGGATACGAGAACCAGGGCCCTGCACGTCCCCATCGTCTGTTAGCGAACTGCACGCAAGTTCTTTGGTAATCACAAAGCTCTGCGGCTCGTCTTCGAATAACCTATTGACTGCTGGCCTCTTCAGTATCTGCGGAAGAGTGCCTTCGGAGATATTGCTGGCCTCGATGTCCCTCCCCACCAAACTCTCGAGGAACCAAATCTGTCCGTCGCGACCAAATACGAGGACCGTCATGCGTTCAGTCAAAACATCGCGAGCGTCTTGAGCTTCTAGAGGGACCTCACGAACGGTAAGGCCAGCGAGCGAGGAGCACTTTTGTAGCAGGTCGATAACACTCTGGTCGTCGGAACCGACTGCAATATCAGCTAGGTTTAGACCTGAAACGCTAAAAGGCAGCTTTAGACATGCGGTGGCTCGTTCAAGTATCCTCAGAACAAGCGTTTGGGGCTGATCTGAAGAGCCGGTGGTACGCGAATTGCTCATCAAGGGACCATTTAGCGTTAAAAAGCAGGAAACCAAACGTATTGGGGGTATGTTAAATCCTGGCCAATCCCCCAATTAGAGCATTACGGAAGTATCTGCACATCCGGTTCGGCAAACTTTCCCCAGATCTTACAATCGTTCCATACGGATTTGGCCAGCGGGTGCATGGACCTACACTTTGGGAGTCTAAGGAAGATAGCTCGTTGATCGGCTAGTTTGTGATGCCCGTGGTAGATTCTTTGCCTGAAAAAATGAACCAGGCACCCAGTGTAATCAGCCCAAATCCTACAGCATGACGCCAACCAAGCGGCTCTTTCAAGACCCACACGGAAAAGCCCGCAAAAACGATCAGTGTGATAATCTCTTGGATGGTCTTCAGTTCAGCGGCAGAGTAGGTGCCATGGCCCATGCGGTTAGCAGGTACGGCAAAGCAATACTCGACGAAAGCGATTGCCCAACTCGCCAGAATCACAAGCACAAGAGGCGTGGACTTGAACTTCAGATGTCCATACCAGGCCAAAGTCATGAAAAGATTAGAAATCGACAAAAGAACGATGGGCCAAATGTGGGCAGGCACTTCTCTACAATCCTTTGCGTACCAGAGCCTTGCGTAAAGGAGACCTTGGGGACCTGCGTCTACAAGATCAGTGCATGAAAAGGCATCCGACTTCGGCTAGCCATCGGATGCCAAACTTGCAAAATCATCCGCCTAAGGAACAACTATTTCGATAGGCTTACCCTCAGTAACCGTCGCCGTTAGCTTTCCAGCTACAGCATAACTGGGATCGATTCGAGGCGGCTTGGTCGCAGCCTTGCCTTGCTCGGGACGCTCTTCCTCGGTATCAACCAACACGAGCTTATGCGGGCCGACCACGGCCCCTGGTTGATTGTCCATCGTGTATAGTTCGAAGCTGCCATCCTCTTTGGAGATGGCTTGCGAACTCGGGAACACTCCATCTGCGTTCTCTTTGACATCTGGCAAAAACTGAATCGCGATGCCACCGACAGGTTTACCCTTAACCGTGATCGTTCCCTTAGCCGGAACCAACTTGGGCCCCGGCTTGGAGCAACCGCCACAAAGAATCGCGAATAGCAATGCAAAGCTAATGCTACGAACAAGCAAATTCATCGAAATAACCTTTTAATGCGTTTCGCGATTCTAAACAACTGTCAATCTAAACAACTGTGAAAGTAAACTATTCGTCAGACACTATTCGTCGCTGACAACTTGACCATCAGCTCGCTGGCAGAAAAGAGCCAGTACAGCTTGAGGAATTGTCTGAGCAACGAAACGAACTGAACCGTCACAAAGAGCGACGTTAGCACCGCCAGCGTGTTGGCTGCTGAGCGTGCTCAATCGCATGTCTTGGAAGACGAACCAAGCAGCTTGTGATGTCGGAGCACCTGGTTGACCGTGAGCCCATGGAATTCTGTAGTTCACTGGAGCGAATGCACCGAACATCATATTGCCGAGACCTGAATCACCACCCGCTGGATACCAACGGCTCCAACCCACAATTGTGCTACCGCTGTTCCAGTTCACCGAAGTGGTGAACGTATCGAAATTTCTGTCGAAGTGTGATCGTTCACCGAACATGTAGGTGTTGCTAAGGCCGTCGGTGATATCCTTGAATTTGCATTCGATGCCTATTGGTGCTGTTGTCGCTTTGCGGGCGGCAGGACCAAAGCACATGAACACACCGTCGTTGGTAGAGCTGGTAGCAAAAATCGGACGGGAGCCGCCGTTAGCCTTGTAGCTGGTTGCACCGTACCACTGAGTCGCGGTGCCTGTGCTCGGCCATGGAACAGTTTCGGTAGGAAGCAAATCGCTTGGGCATAGGAACGATGGGACGACTGAATTTGCCAGTTGTGCTGTTGGACTAGTGGCAATATTCCTTCTAGGAACTCTGGCGTCAAAGTTATTGAAGATGTTCGTCTGCTCCATGAACGGCAGCAGGTGATAGAAAACCGAATGGCCTTGGAAACCATTGGCCGTCGAAGGTGTTTGCCCGGTCAAATTCTCTTGAACGAATCCGGCTGGCAGCTTCTTGTAGGTGCCTTCAAAATTGTGCGCTGCAAGACCAAGCTGCTTCAGATTGTTGCTGCAGCTCATGCGTCGAGCGGCTTCGCGTGCAGCTTGCACAGCGGGAAGCAGCAAACCGACCAAAATTCCGATGATGGCAATCACCACCAAGAGTTCAACCAGCGTAAATCCTTGACGATTTACCGGGCGTACCTTGTCACCTGTTACTGTAACCATGGAGACCTCAATTTGAGAAAGAACGAATTCAGAAACGACGGAAGCTTAAGTTGCTGATCTTTCCCGCAAGGGTAGGGTATCCGATCAACAAAAATGCGTTTATCGGAGAATAGATTAGCGATCAGATAAGTCTTGGCAATCTAAAATGACTGAAATGTTTACGGATTTCGGTACCTGTTTGACCTTGGTTTTTACGGTGTTTACTGACCCTGCGCGAATGGATTTCGCGGTTCAGGAGGGCCGCCGATCAACTGTTGCAAAGATGACTGCCTTTTAATGCTTCCAATGGGAAAATATTCCACCAACGGAGCTCGCCCCTCGCCCAGAAACAGAATCGTCAGCCGCGACATTTTGTTAAGATATGCGGCACAACTATCCAGACCGCAAATTCCAGTAGAACTAGTTTTGGACGGCGGCAGTCGTACGTCACAGTCGCAATACGAACAGTCGCAGCGGCAAATTGTTTAACGGCAAGCCGTAGGCGACTGAGGTCCCACGCGCACGCTTCGCCAAGAGGTGGTTCTCCCGCGCTTCGTTACGCACAGCAGTGGTATTCGAGAGAAGTGCAGTCCCAAGTGTTGATAAAAGCGCAGTCGCCTACGGCTTGCCGTTAAACGATTTGAACACAAGCGACTACTTCATTTGACCAAGAAACTTTCCGCCGATCCCGGACTTCTTGCAGGCTTTCTTGTACAGCTTTTGCATCCCCGCATTCCCAATAAGCTCCGGCTTCATCGCATATAGCTTGTCATAGCTTTCGACGATCTTCGCAAAGTTGTTGGCTCGCTCATACAGTGTCGCCAATTCGATGTGCGCAGCAAAATCGTCGGGATAGATTTTCAGATATTGCAAGAACGCTTCTTCGGCACCCTTAGGGTTGCCTCGTAGAACCTCCAATCGCCCCATTTGAAATCTGGGAAACGGTTCGTCGGGACACAGCTTTACGGCTGCTTCTAATCTCGCTCTAGCTTGATCTAATGTGCCGCGAATCTCCATCCACCTGGCTTGCAGGATCTCGTTTTCGTAGTCCATACCCTGCGCCAATAGAATGGCCGAAATCGAATCGACGTTCTCAATCAGATTCAAGCAGTACAGGTCATCCAAAATTCCTGCAATCAACATCCCAACGTTGGACTTGACTTCCCCTTCGGAAAGTTCAACCTCAGTATTGCCTTGTTGAACTTCGATGATCCACGATTTGAATCGCTCTTCGACACTTTGTACAACAGGATCCAGCCGCGAAATTGGAAAGTGAACTCCCATCGAACAGTAGCCGCATTCTCGAAGAACTTGGCTCTTCTCTCCCAACGGAATGAGCGGAATGAAATAGATGTGCCCAAACTTCTTGGCTTGGTAACTTGTCATTCGTCCGTAACGCCCGCAGTGATCACACTCCGCAAACGACTTGACGACGCGATCTTTGAAGTACATTCGCGAGCCGTAAATGATCACTCTAATTCTCCAGAAAGTTACGGGGCGTGTCTCGCAAGGCTTCGACCCGAAAACTACCTTGAGTCGATGAGTTAAGCTTGCTGTCTGCTATTGGCATTCGCTTTGAGTGACCAACGTTTGGGGTCACGAAGCGGCTTCAAGCAAGGTCGTGAGAGAAGCCAAAGAAACAGTCTATAGAATAGTGTTTTGCATCGTCAGTGTGAATCAAGGGCGAGTTGATTTCGATGCAGAACGATTCCAGCGAGTTCTGAAATTTAGTCTTGGGAACAAAGAATCGCCGTCTCTAACCATTGTCGCCAACGCGAGATCTCGTCGTTCGACAAGCATCGATCCAGCGTCGCGGGCAGCACGTTGCGCAAGTTTCCATCCGGCCAAGTTAGACTTGAGCTGAGTAAGCCACTTTCATTGACTTC
>CAYWNG010000008.1:0-16392 GCA_964458685.1 uncultured Pirellulaceae bacterium | reverse complement strand
GCGACGTCTACATTTCGTCCCAACATTTGCGTGACGATCTCACGCAGCGGTCGCATGTGAAACATCGAACCTGCCAAGAGCACATTCTGTACGGCTCCAAGGTCGACGTTTGCTTTGGCGCAAGCTTCGCGGATGACCTGTTCGATTGAAGAACAAAGATTGGGAGCAATCTTGACCAAACCATGTTGCGTGATGGTCTGTTCGATTCGACTTCCCAACCAATCGAAGCGGACTTCGACCTTGGGAAGTCGCGTCAATCGCTCCATCGCAAACTCAACAGTCCGTTGCAACCGAGTCGCAGCCGTAGCGTCTTCGCGAATCGATCGTCCGGTCTGCTGCTGCAATACTCCGGCAAAGAACTCGGTCAACAGATGTTGCCAACGCTGGCTACCTAACTTCCAATCTCCGGAAACCGATTGCATCTCAACCAAGTTTTCGCTGACTTTCAAGCAAGCAGCTTCCAAGCCCGTACCGCCTAAGTGAACGTACAGCAGTTGACTGGAAATCGCTGATCCATTCGATTGTGCCTGCAGGAGTCGTGAGTTTACATCCAACCAATTGAGTCCCGCAGCCAACGGCTTGTCCAAGAGCTGGACCAAATCAATTCCGGCAATGCGACAGGCATCGCGAATACTGCGTCGATGCGATTGGTCGTAACAAGCAGGAACGGTAACTACTGCTGAACTTGTGTTTTCAGTTTGACTAGCCGCATGATGCATGACCAGTTTGAGTATCGCTGCGATGCCAACTTCCGGTGGCGTGAGTTCACCGCAGATGGGTCGATCTAACTTCTCCGCGCCAATCCAGCGTTGGATGCTGTGCACGGCAAGCTGAGGCGATTTTTGCCGCATCTCGGAAGCACTGGCACCGATCTTGAGTTGGTCTTTGGTGCTCCAAATCATATTGCGAAGATGATGACCGCTATCACCCAAGTGGATCAACTGCGGACCGCTATGAGGATCGTAGTACGCCGCTGTGGTTGCCAACATTCCTAAGTCGATGGCCACAATCTGCGATTGCCGAATCACGGTCGACTCGCTCGACACGCTCGTCGGATTATCAGCGACTCGACCTAAACTATTGCGCAACAAGGATGGCTTGGATTGTTGATTCCAAGAGCTAACGAGTCCTTGCCGACGAATGGTTTGAAGCAAGTCAACTGCTGACTGAAAGCGACCCGAGGGCTCCTTGTTCACCAAGCGTTGATAGATTGCATCCAGTCGTAGATCGATATCGCCTCGCTCAGTAAACAAAGTTGGATTCTGTTGCAGTCGATTCTGCTGAGCTCGCGCAAGATCGTTTCCAGCGAACATCGGGCGACCTGTCATCAAAAAGAACAGGCTTGCGCCCAGGCTGTAAAGATCGGTGCGGCCGTCCACCGCGAGGCTATCTTCAAACTGCTCGGGAGCCATATACTCTGGCGTTCCCATCACACATCCTGCCGACTTGCCCGCCGGAGTGTAGATCAGATGTGCTAAACCAAAATCTAGAATCTTCAGGCGTCCATCGCGCGTCACCATCATGTTCCCAGGCTTGATATCGCGATGAACAATCCCGACGCCATGGGCACATTCGAGAGCCGATGCAGCCTGCTCCAAAACGTACACCGCTTCACCGCAGCTTAGCGGACCATAACGATGGATGTGCGAAGCGAGAGTCTCTCCGGCAACCAACTCCATCACCAAGTAGTACGTTCCATTAATGCACCCCGCATCAAACGCGGTCACGATATTGGGATGCATCAGCTTCGCCGCCGCGCGAATCTCGGCAAAGAACTGCTCAATAAAGCTAGGATTGGATGCCAGAGTGCTATTAAGGATCTTGATCGCGACTTCGCGGTTCATCGTCCGATGCTCGGCGCGATAAACCAAGCCCATCCCGCCTTTGCCGATCTGTTCGAGCAAAAGGTATTCACCCAAGAGACCTATGGAACTGGCCTGAGGCTGCTCGGTGAATTCAAAGTCGGCCGCCACTTCGCCAGAATCGTGCGTGCTGAACCGCGTTGCATCATCGTCGGGACGTCGCGATTCAGGTTGACCCAAAGGCGTGGTCATTATGCAGTCCAAATATAGGTGCGGTTCGGGGTGTAACGTCTAGTTTCTTGGATTTCTGGCAGGTTAATAGCGTACGGATTTACCCAAAGTACTCCATAGGGTGTCAGTCTTCCACATCTTCGTACTCGATATCGTCGTCATCGGAATCAAAGTCCGCCGAATCCTCCACGGTTACTTGGGGGCGTTTGGCTAATTGAACGGGCTTACGCGGCTCCTCGAAGTCATCGTCCTGGAAATCCGCTTCGACGGTTGAATCATCTTCAAGCGAATCGTCTTCATCGTCGTCCAAAGCAGGCATGACTCGAACGGGAGCTGGGGGTGCCATCGTGCTCTTGGGCGACTTGGCCTCGAGTTTCGTTCCAGGATTTGCCCCAAGGTTTGCCCCAGCGCTTGCCCCAAGATTCGATTCAGGCTTCGCGGCCTCTTTGGCATCGTCAGGGCGGATCTTGTTGCTTCTAGCCGGAGCCGGCTTAGCTGGAACTCCTCCGGAATCAGCCGCCTGCATCGCTTCCCAGTCCGCCAACGAAATGACAACTTCGCGGGCTTGAGATCCAGCATACTGGCCGACAATTCCATCTTCAGCCATAAAGTCAATCAACCTAGCCGCGCGACCATAGCCAATTCCCAAAGCTCGTTGCAACAACGAGCAACTTCCACGACCTTCGCGAACGACCACATCGATTGCCGCAGCATACAACTCGTCCCGTTTACGCAAGTTTGCCAAGCTAGGTTCGTCACCCTCGGTCTCATCTTTGACCTTCAGATTGACCAGTTCGCTGACAAAGTTCTGCTCGCCCGTCGAGCAGTGATCGACCACGCGATTGATCTCGTCGTCGGAGAGATACGTTCCCTGTCCACGCAGCAACGTACTGGTACCAGGCCATAAGAACAGCATGTCACCGTTGCCCAACAGTTTGTCAGCGCCCATTTCATCCAAAACAACGCGGCTGTCCGTACGGCTGGCGACTTGGAACGATATCCGCGCGGGCAAGTTACTCTTGATCAAACCGGTAATAACGTCCACGGTCGGTTTTTGAGTTGCGAGAATCAAGTGAATGCCAACCGCACGACTCTTTTGAGCCAACCGAATAATGTGCTGCTCGACATCCTTACCGGCAGTCATCATCAAGTCTGCCATTTCGTCCGCAACGATGACGATGAACGGCAAGTGATCCGGTATCGCCTCAGCCTCCTCAGGCGTTTCTGGCTTAACACGCTCAAGCAGCTCTTCGCGATCCAATTCGTTGTAGTTCGTCAAGTGACGCACACCGGCTCGGGCCAACAACGTGTAACGCTCTTCCATCTTGTCGACAGCCCAAGCCAAAATGGCTTCGGCCTTTCGCATGTCGGTCACAACTGGGTGCATCAGGTGAGGCAGTCGACCGTAGCCGATCATTTCCACCATCTTCGGGTCGATCAGAAGCATACGAACTTCGTCGGGCCGTCGAGTCATCAAGATGGAAGTGATGATTGCGTTCAAGCACACCGACTTACCAGTACCTGTTCGACCAGCGATTAGAAGGTGAGGCAGCGAGGCCAAGTCAGCGATCAGCGGATTACCCGAAACGTCTTTGCCGAGGAACAGTGGAATCTTCGCCTTCTTGCCTTTGGCTCCCATCTCTTCGATCACTTCTCGCAATCGAACGACTTGGCGATTCTCATTGGGGACTTCGATACCCACCGTGTTCTTACCTGGAATCGGCGCGACAATTCGAACGCTAGGGACGCGAAGCGCGATTGCAAGGTCGTCTGCTAGGCTGGTGATCTTGCTGAGTCGCAGACCGGCTTCCAATTCAATCTCATACTGAGCGATCACTGGGCCCGTTTCGATCTCAACGACGCGAATGTTCAAACCAAAGTTCTTGAAAGTCGCTTCAAGGATCTTGGCCTTGCGACGAACTTCGACGGTCTGAGCTTCGAAGTCGATATCATCGCTGGGCGTGAGGATATCGATATTGGGCAAAACGTATTCGTCGGTGCCCGCTGGCAACTTGGTATCATCCAGCATCGCTAACGAAGCAGCGTGGTCCTCTTTGTTTTTGCTCTTGGGCGGGCGAACTGCAGGCTCCTGCTTAGCTTTTTTATCGTGAGGCAGGTCGGCACGCAGTTGCGACGCTTCTTCGGCAGTCTCGGCCGGTAGACTCAACTGCTCGGAAGTCACATCTTCGGCAACTTCTTCACTGGCCACTTCGGCTTCAGCTTCCTCTACAGAAGGATCGACTGCTGCTGCACCGTTCTCAGCGGCAGTAGCTTCGGCAACTTGCTCCTTGCCTCCGAGCAATCCCGTGAGAACCGATTTAACAGTCGATGCAACTTTGCTTCCAGTCTCAGGCTTGGCAGCAGCCGCATTAGCCGCAGCATCCGCGGGAGCTTCATCGTTGGTCACGCGACCGCTGATCTTTACTGGTGGAGGTCCCGCGGATTGCTCACCGGGCAGCAAGACACCTTGATCCACATCGCTGGTCTTCTTACGACCAAGGCCAGGTGCGGGCAGTGAGACGCGAGTCTTTGCAGCCGTAGATGCCAGCGCGCTACCACCCAACAACACCCAGCCAACCGAACGCACCACAAGATAATCAGTACTCAAAAGCAGGCCAGCTATCAACAGAGCCATCGTCATAATCGACGCGCCCGTTAGAGCGAAGTGATCGTGCAGCCAAGTGCTCGTGATCGCGCCGATATAACCGCCTGGGCCGATCGTCGGGGAAAAAGGGGTGTGCAATCCCATTAAGGCAAACAGAGTGGTGGTGCCAATGATCACCAAGACCCAACCGACTTGCCGTACAGGTGGAACAAAGTTTGTTTGAACTCGAAACATCCAGATCGATAGAACCGTTAAACCCGCTGCGACCAACAGCGAACCGATTCCGAAGGACTGTACCAGGATGTTCGCTGTCACAGCTCCAGCCCAACCGCAAGCGTTTTGAATATGTTCGTTCGGTGGGTAGACAGCGTTGTCAACGGCCACAATGCTCTTCAGTGGCCGAGGCAGATCGTTCAAATTATCGGCTGGGTCATAGCTCAGCAAACTAAGCCAGATGAAGATACACAAAGCGCTCAGCGCAATGGCTTCAACGTCAAACTCGATCTTACGGGCTGGTGCGGTCATCAAGCTCACTTCGACAAGTTGGCGAAGAACGTGCTAGCCCGATCCTCCTTGATCTGTGTGCTTGCAAGGTCGTTCACGTAGCCTATCCAAGCTACGTCGCCGCACTCTGCGGCTCATCGAAGCCTATCGACCGACGCTTGAAAGTTCTCCACGAATTTGCTGGCGCTCGCTAGGCTTTAGTTCTTAGCCATCCGAAGCAAAATCGATAAAGGTAGAACAGGTGGATTCTCAGTAACAACCCATCGAATTCTACAAGCAATCAAAATCCAAGAGAGGATTTGAAACGCAGAGTCGCAGAGACGCAGAGACGCAAAGGATCAGGCAATCAATATTCGCATTATCTACCAGCGATGTGAGGTTTAGTTCACCGATCCAACGTTGATTTACCCGAGGACTCTCTGCGTCTTTGCGTCTTTGCGTCTTTGCGTTAAAAACTCTTCGATTTCCATAGGTATCAAGCGGGCAAGGCGATTCTCCAAGAAGCTGCTATACTAACGCCATCAAAAAAAGGCGATCCTGCGGCGAAGCACCGGAAGGTGTTCATGGTTAAGGCTCAATTGTTGGTGGTAGATGACGAAGGTAATGTGAAATTGGACTCGACGATTCCAGCTAATCAAGGAACAAAGGTCGAGGCAACTTGGGTCGAGTTGCCTGAGGGACAACGACGATTCATGCACCAATGGTCTCCGACGACCGAGCCGAAGGGGCATGTCACGATTATTCATGGCCTTGGTGAGCATGGTGGGCGATACATTCGACTCGCACCACATCTTGCTCGACAAGGCTTTCAAGTCTCAGCCTTAGACTTACCCGGCCACGGTCGCAGTCCAGGCAAACGCGGCGCGATTCGCAGTTACGAAGCACTGCTGGACGATGTGCAATTTGCTGTCCGATGGGCCAAGCAAACCAGTTCCGGCTTGCCGGTCTGTCTGTTCGGACACAGCATGGGCGGAAACTTGGTCGCCAACTATGTGCTTCGTCGAAACGACTTGCCGGATGCGGTGATTGCATCGAGCCCCATGTTCGTATCGCCCAAAGAGCCCAAAGGCTTGCTGAATATCGCGGCTCGATTGGCTGCGAAGGTGGTTCCCAATTACACTCTAGCGGCCGGTACCGAGACAAAGCAGTTGATGGACGATCCAGTCGAACAGGAGTTGTTGGACAATGATCCGCTTTTTCATCGGCGGCTGACATTAAGGTTAGGAGCTTCGTTGATCGACAGCGGCCGCTGGGCCATTGAAAATGCCGATCGACTGGCAGTGCCCATGCTTTTGACTCATGGTCTAAGCGATCGAATTACCTTGCCCGAAGGTTCTCGTAGCTTTGCTGCTCGCGCGGGCGAACTTTGTCGGTTGAGACTGCTTGAAGAACATTTGCATGAGAGCTTTCGGGACAAGAGGCGACAACAGGTGATTCAGCTTTACGTCGACTTTTTGAACGAACTCGTCGCCGCGAAGTAATGTTGCAGAATCGCGGCACGACCTTGGACCGAAATACTCGAACACAAAAGCTCGAACACATACGCTTCAACACATACGCTTCAACACAAAAGCTTCAACACAAAAGCTTGAACACGCATCAAGATTGATTCATGATTATTGAAGGCCTGATGACCTCAACAGCACTCGACGGCACTGCTCACGTTGCGCCGATGGGGCCGGTCGTAGACGCGTCGCTGAAAGATTGGCTCTTGCGTCCCTTCCAAACTTCAACCACTTTCGCCAATCTCTATCGAACTGGCACAGGCGTCTTTCACGTTATCGATGATTGCTTGCCGATTGTCCAAGCCGCCTTGGGCTTGCCGATCGATCTGCAGTTCGAAAGGCTGGACAGTGGAGCGTGGATAATTCCATCTGCTTGTCATTGGTACCGACTTGAGCTTCATGAGTGGGACATCAGTCAGCCGCGAGCTGAAGTCAAAGCGACGGTGGCGCAGTCTGAGGTGCTTCGACCTTTTTGGGGTTGGAATCGAGCTAAGCATGCGGTGCTGGAGGCGACCATCTTGGCGACTCGATTGCATTTAACGGGCGTTGACTCCGTGTTGAGCGAATTGGACCGCATGGCCTTGATCGTTGAAAAGACCGCCGGTGATCGCGAGCATCAAGCTTGGCAATTGGTTAGCGATTACATTCGTCAGTGGAAGAGTTGAGTCGCCCAATGATCGAACTGCGTACCGGTTGTCGTTTGCATTTTGGCTTGATGGAGCTCTGCGAATCTGCGCCCAATCGTTACGCAGGTCTCGGCGTGATGTTAGCCACTCCGCAGATGCACGCTCGCATCAGTTTTGATACTGTCACCGCGGATATCTCGATCGCTGACGACATCGATGCCGAAAGCGCAAGCGAGTATCTGCAAAGGATTCAATCATGGCAGGCCAAGTCAAAAGCACCTTCGCAAGTGGAGCTTTTGAAGGGCTACCCATTCCACGCGGGCTTGGGAGCAGGAACTCAACTTGCATGCCTGTTGTCGGTAGCCGAAGCCCTAGCGTCGATCGCAATTCGAGGAAAGCCCAACGCTCATTCTTCACTCGCTAGTCAGTGGAAATCTGTAGTGCAGTCGCTGGCTCTTGGCGTCGATGAGAGCCCCAATAGTTCGACACTGAATGCCGAGAGCCTCGCGATATTATCGGGACGCGGATTGCGTTCTGCGATTGGATTGACGGGATTCTTGGAAGGTGGACTGGTTCTTGATCAGGGTTACGAAAATGGCGATGTGTCCAAAAGAAAGATCCAAGCGCAGGTCGTCCAAATTCCAGAGGCTTGGCATTTCGTTTTGATTCGCGGTCATGCAAGTTCTGCAATCACAGGTCCCTTAGAAAGTACGATGATCGGCAGAATGGCTGCGAAGCCCAATCCAAGTCGCTCTCGCATGCTTGAGTTAGCCAGGAACGCGCTGGACCATGCCACCAGCTTGGCGTTTGATCCATTTTGTAGTTCACTCGAGGAGTACATGCGACTAGCAGGCGATATGTTCGCTCCGGTTCAAGGCGGTCGCTACAACGGTGCCGTCTGTGCGCAGGCCGTGGACATAGCCACACAATATGGACTCAAGGCAGTTGGACAAAGCAGTTGGGGGCCAACGATTTTTGGACTTTGCGAAAGCCAGGCCCAAGCAGAATTTATCGCTCACAGCATTCGCCAACATGCCGACAATTGGACCGTTCAAATCGCTTCCGCAGCATCCTCCGGGGCAGCGGTCAGAATGTAAGTCTAACGCGATGGCAAAAAAGACACAAAATCGCTTCTTTTCAAGATGCACCTCAACAATAATTGACTCAGTCGAGTACCGATGATAGCTGCCGAGCGGATGACGCAGCCTTCAGACGACTCCCCATTCATTCAATTTAGACGTGACCATTGAACTTCTCAAAATGCGGCCAATTATTCTGATTACAGGTGCATCCAGCGGACTTGGTGCTGCGATGGCTCGAAAGTATTCGAACTGGGCAACTGTGTACGGCACAACCCGATCTGATCGGGAATTGGATTATTGCCAGACTCTGCAGCTTGAAGTCACCGACGAAGCCAGCGTTCGAGCAGCTATTGATAAGGTCGTCGCTCAAGAGGGTCGCATCGATGTTCTAATCAACAATGCCGGGATTGTATTGAGCGGGCCGAGCGAATCAACATCGATGGATGCAGTTGTCCGGCAATTTGAGGTCAACTGCTTTGGTGTCATGCGAGTCACCCATCAAGTCCTACCCTGGATGCGTCAACAACGAAGTGGTCTGATTCTAAACATCGGTTCGATGGCAGGTTCGGTGCCTCTACCATTCCGCTCCCACTATGCAGCTTCAAAAGCGGCAATGGAGAATTGGGCTTGGGCTTTGCGGCTAGAGCTGAAGCGACTAGGGATTGGAGTCTGCTGTGTCCAAGCTGGCGATTTCCGTTCTGAACTGTCGGAAAGCGGCAGATTGGCTTTCCCGGATTCTATCTTGCATGCGGAATGTCGCCGCGCGTACGAGCCTGCTTGCGACATGGTCATAGCCAAGTTTATTGAGGAGGAGCACAAGGGTGTTGAACCAGCGGAGATTGCCGCCCGGTTGGAGTCAATCGTGCGTCGGCACACCAGGCCCCATCGCTTCCGCCACACAGTCGGTCCTTTTAGCCAGCGGTTGATATTCGGTATTCGAGGGTTCCTTCCCGACCGCTTGCTCGAATCAATTGTCTCCTGGATTTATGACTCAACAAGCAATCAATGATCTTAGTGGTGCTTGGCGACTGAGGTCCCAAGAGACGATCATGGACGCATTCTGCCCCAGCGCATTCGGAACAACCTATCTACGTTGGTAAATTCGTTCTATTAGGAAGCCTATAGGGACTGGCTAGACTTTTTAGTCTATTTCGATTTCAAGTGTTGCGTAAGTTGGACGATACATGGTCGTACCAAGGCTGAAGGTGTCACTTGACCACAGTGGTGCTAACGGACTTGAGTGAAACGGCGAAGGCGAGCTTTGTCGATTCGAACGATTGTGACCATGGATGGTTTAAACTCGTAGGTGCACTGTGAGCATCTACGGCGGATCAAACCAATTAGCACACTTGAAGCGGCTAACAACCATGGTCACTCAACAACCCCATTACTTGCTGATCTGCGATTCCGTCATTTCGAATCCAGCCCTTATCGATGGCGTAACACAGCCAACGATCGGACTCGGACGATGGAATTTTGTGCTGGAACGTATCGATGGCCCCGAGCGTTTGGAAGCACAAGACTGCGAAAACTATATTCATCAGGACCGACTAGCATTGCTGGCGGTCGTGCGTGGACTGGAGGCTTTAGAGCAGTCGAGCATCGTTCGGTTGGTAACCACCAGCCGCTACGTAGATCGAGGCATGCGATTTGGATTGCCCAACTGGCGCGAGACCAGTTACCAGTGGGAAAGCTTCGGCATGCGAAAGCCTGTCCGTAATGCTGACCTCTGGCGACGAGTCGATGTTGCCATGCAGTATCACGAAATCGCTTGCAGGTTGTTGAAGAGTTCGATCGGTATGGTGGAGGCCAATGCCGAGGAGTTTGCGGCTGAGTTGTCGCAGGTTACCCCACAAGTTCAATTGGTCGCATCGATGGCAGTACCTGCGACAGCGTCAGGTTCTATGCAAGTTGGTGCCCCTATCGTAGCTCAACCCATCGCGCATCCAATCGGAGTGTCCGCCGCGCCGCCCATAGCGGCGCGTTTGGCCAACGAACATGGAGTGAACGAAGAGCGACGAACGACCAAAGATCAGTTGGCCAATGTTCGGGGGGTGGCTTTGTCGACCAGCCGCGTTGCGTATCGAGTTGATTCAGCTCATCGGACCGTTTTGTCCCCGGGATTTTCTAAGTTTTCTCGTCCCGAAGCTGACTACAAACCCAAGCGTTTGCAATGGTGGGAGATGGCTTCAAAGTGGGACAATCCACTGACTATTGCAACATTTCCGCAAGCTGCTGGCTGCGGAACCTGAGCAGACTTTAGTTCTTGTGGTTGGTCGGAGATTCCTCGACGACCAGCCAACCCAAATTGAAACAAATTGAAATAACTTTACACTGACTCACTTCGGAGATGGATGTGCGTACGCAGCTATCGTTGCAAGGCATAGGCCGTTTAATTGACGGAACATTAGAAAACCCTGCTCAACTACTGGGACCACACCCAGTCGATTGTGGCAACAGACAGGCAATCTCGGTACGAGCCTTCTTACCGGAAAGCCAACAGGTCTGGCTGGTTGACTCGCAGCATCAGGCTCGTCCGATGCGCCGCGTCCATCCATCCGGGTTTTACGAAGCGATTTGTCCCACGGAGGGATTTGACAACAACAGCTACCGACTACGAGTTGCCTCCAAGAACGGTGATATTACCGAAATGCATGACCCATACGCTGTACAACCTCTCTTGACTGAGTTCGATCTTTTCCTTTTCGGACAAGGTCGAAATTGGAAGATCTATGACAAGCTTGGTGCTCACGAGCGTACCATTGGCGACGCAGTTGGCGTGAACTTTGCCGTATGGGCCCCCAACGCTGAGAATATCCAAGTTGTCGGTGACTTCAATCATTGGGATGGTTCCGCCAACCCCATGCGCAAACATGTTCCGGCTGGTGTTTGGGAGCTGTTCGTTCCGGGCGTTCGTCCTGGCGAAAAGTACAAATATCGCATCAAGAATCGCGACGGAAGCGTTATCGACAAAACTGACCCGTATGGGTTTTATGCCGAGCTACCGCCGCGAACCGCTTCGATCGTATCGCCGCTGAATCGTTATCAGTGGAACGACAACGACTGGATGCAAAGTCGCGCAGCCAGCGATCAGTTGAGCAAGCCTGTCAACATCTACGAATTGCACTTGGGCTCGTGGCGTCGTGATCCCGAAGGCCATCACGGCTGGATGAACTATCGACGCATCGCTCATGAACTCGTCGCATACTGCAAGGAGATGAGCTTCACACACGTCGAATTGATGCCGATCAGCGAGCATCCTTTCACCGGCTCGTGGGGCTATCAAACTGTAGGTTACTTCGGAGTTACCAGCCGTTACGGGACCCCCGAAGACTTTATGTACTTCGTTGACTACTGTCACCAAAACGGCATTGGCGTCATCATCGATTGGGTGCCCGCGCACTTCCCCAAGGACGGACACGGCCTGAGAATGTTCGATGGTAGCGCGCTATACGAACATGCTGACCCTCGTCAGGGCGAACATCCTGACTGGGGAACGATGATCTTCAATTATGGCCGCACCGAAGTTCGCAACTTCCTAATCGCCAACGCTCTGTTCTGGTTGGACAAGTATCACATCGATGGCTTGCGAGTCGATGCGGTGGCAAGCATGCTGTACTTGGATTACAGCCGCAAAGATGGCGAATGGATTCCGAATTGCCATGGTGGCCGCGAAAACCTGGACGCGATCCACATGCTTCGCGAGTTCAACGAGCAAGTCCATGGTCAGTACCCAGGCGTGCTGACTCTGGCCGAAGAGTCCACTGCTTGGCCAGGCGTCAGTCGTCCGACCAACAGTGGCGGCTTGGGATTCTCCATCAAGTGGAACATGGGATGGATGAACGATACTCTACGCTACATGCGCCATGAACCCGTGCATCGAAAGTATCACCAGAACGAACTGACTTTTAGCTTGATCTATGCGTTCACAGAGAACTTCGCCCTGCCACTTTCTCACGATGAAGTGGTTCATGGAAAGGGTTCGCTGATCAGTCAGATGGCCGGCGACTTGTGGCAGAAGTTTGCCAATCTCCGATTGCTATATTCGTACATGTGGACCCATCCAGGCAAGAAGCTGCTGTTTATGGGCAGCGAGCTCGCTCAGTGGCACGAGTGGGATTATGACGCTGAGATTCAGTGGGACTTGCTGGGTTGGGAAACGCACGCTGGAATCAAACGGCTGATTGCAGACCTGAACAAGTTGGTGATTGAGCAGCCCGCGTTGCACCAAATGGATTTCAGCGGCGAAGGCTTTGAGTGGATCGATTGCATGAACGCCGAAGCGAGCGTAATAGCCTACTTACGAAAGGCTCGCAATCCCGAGGATGATGTCGTAGTGGCTTGCAACTTCACTCCGGTAGTTCGACACAACTATCAATTGGGAGTACCACGACCAGGCTTCTATCGCGAGATCTTCAACAGCGATTCCTCTTATTATGCTGGTAGCAACGTAGGAAACTTCCCAGGATTGAATGCTCTGGAGGTTGGACATCATGGTCGACCTGCATCGTTGCAGTTAAGCTTGCCACCGTTGGCTACTGTTGTCCTCAAGCGTGACACCTAAAAGTGTGGCTAGACGCCTAAAAGCCGCAGTGACCAACTTGAAAAACGAAAAAAGGCTTGCCACGATTGGCAAGCCTTTTTCGTTTATCGAACACTAATTTGCTGGAAGGCTAACTAGGGTGCTGTTCCACCAATCCTCTGTTCCTCTTCCTCTTGAATGATGATCCGCGGAGTAACGGTCAACATCAGAGTACTTGTTTCGCGACCGATGGTCGTGTTGCGGAACAATCGGTTGATGTAAGGAATCTTGCTAAGGATTGGAACGCCACGTTCTGTTCGGCCTTCTCGCATACGCTTGATACCTCCCAGAAGAATCGTACCACCGTCTGGAACGCTGACAGTTGTCGATACGCTGGTCGTAGCAAAGCTAGGCTGCTGTACCGTAGTACCAGTCACGACAGTTTGTTCATCATCATCTTCGTCGGTAACGTTCGCAGTGTCGTCATCGTTCAAGTTGGTACCTGTACGATTGGTTGTATTGCGAGTTGACCGTGTTCCTTCGAAGGTGAAGGTGTCTACTCTGTCGATTTGCGAGAAGTTCGGGTTTAGAGTGACTCGAACCGACCGCTTATCTTGCGATACCGAAGCTTGAACATTCAGAATCGTTCCTTCGTTCAACACTACAATCACAGGCTGTTGAGCGACGGCAAAGTCTGCCACAACTGGAATCAAGCTGGTTACGAAAGGCCGCGACACGGTGTCGTTTATCGAAGCAAACTGTCCATCGAACATCGTTACACGCGGTGCTTGAAGAACGTTCGTTCGTTGATCGCCTTGAGCGGCGTTCATGAAGAAGAACATTTCCAAGTCGCTCAGGATAGCGAAGCCGATTGATGAACCTGCTCCAGCCACACCACCGAACGGTGCTGCACCGATGGTCTGACTGTTATCAAACACAACGTCCAAGTTTGTTGTGAATGGGAACGGATTAGCTGCTGTAGCTCCAGAGGACAAACCAACGATGGTTCGCGCTCCGTTGTCTTCGGCAACTGGCAGTCGTGGATTCTTGTCTTGAACGCGAACGTCAAAGTCGACGCCGATGTTCTCAAAGAAGTTGTCATTCAAGGTGATGAACTTGACTTCGATGGTAACCTGCAAATCCTGCAAGCGTCGTAGCGACTCAAGCAAGTCAGCAATTCGTTCGTGAGTAGTCTGAGGTGCACTGATCACCAGCGACAAGTTCGCTGGATACTCGATAATTGTGCTCGAACCACCGTTTTGTAACCAAGAATCTGGCTCGATAGTCTGAGTAATCAAGTTGATCAGCGTCTGAAAGTCAGCCATCGCCGCTCCACCACCAATCGCAGTTGGTCCACCCATCGACATCAGTGGCGATCCCATGCCGGAGTTGCCGAAGGACGAGCCCATGCCGCCCATTCCTCGCATTCCGCCCATGCCAAAGCCATTCATGCCGTTCATTCCACCCATGCCCATTCCCATACCGCCCATGCCCATTCCGCCCATTCCGACGCCTGGGTTCATCTGTCCCAGAGCGCCCGAAGCAGGGTTCATCGAAGCACTAGCCAGTTGCGTTCCTTCCATGCCCATGCGTGGTTGAGTGCGAACTGCCAAACCAGCATTCAGCGACTCGTATGCATTTCGCAATGCACCAGCCATGCCGCTGTTGTAGTCGGTGATGAAGTTTGGAATCGGAAGCACCAAGTCCTTCACGCTGTAGGTGTAGGTTCGATTAGCTTGAGCTGTGTTGCGTGCAGATGTGATCATCAACACTTCGTTGGTGACTTGGAAGTCCAAGTTCCGTGAGTTCAACAACAACGCCAAAGCACTTTTCAGAGTGATCTGCGAAGGCAAGTCCAATGTCACAAGCGTGTCGGAGTTGATGTTCTCTTGAGCCAAGCTTGGCTGGTCGATGAAGAACATGATGCCAGTCATCGACTCAAGTGTCTTAATAACTTCGCTGAGCGGTCGCTGACTGAAGTTCACCATCACAGGCTGCTTCAGCTTTTCCCAAATCGCTGCTTCGGCTGGTGACATTCCTCGACGTGAATCACGCTCTTGGCTTGCCAGTCGTCGTCGCGATAGATCGCCCCATCCCTGAGGGAATTGGAAGCTTTCGGAGTCAGGAATTGGTTGAGCGGCGCGGTCGACATCAAGCATTGTATCAATCAGGCCATCTTCCTTTTTCTTGACGATAGCTTCGTACTCGCCAATGCGTCGCTTGTTACGAGCCCCGTGAATAAGCAGGGCAGCGATCTCTGAGCTTGGATCTAAGGCGCCGACTTGCTTGGCCACAACTTCGGCCTGCATGAATTCGCCTTTCTCCATCAAGTCGTTATAAGTCTCAACCAACGAAGCAATCTTCTGATCCGTTTGATATCTCTCGTCTTGCTCACGAGTGATGCTCTCTTTGATCTGACGGTTGCGAGTGTTCTGGTCGATGGCGGCCTTGTTCTGGCTCATGTACAACTGATGATCGGTGATCTCACGATCGATCATCGTCAACATTCTCTTACGAGCTTCGCCATTGAGGTTCGCTTGGGAGACACGTGTTCGCAGCGTTTGCAAACGATCCGCAACGATCAGCGGCTCGGTCTCGCGGAACTTCTTGGCGTCAGAGATCTCGCCGGTAACTTCACTGATCCAGCGATTGTGCTCTTGCATCGAAGCTTCGTCAGCAGGCGACATCGGAGCAGCAGCGATGGACTCTGGAGCTTGAGCTTGCAGAGCTGCAAGCTTGTCTTTCAGCGAATTACGAATCGCTGGATCCAGTTCGTTCTGATTCTTCCAAGCTTGCTTGAAGGCTTCCAAGGCATTGGCTCGATCACCATTTCGAAGGAACTCAAGACCCTTTTGGTAGTACTCGTCGCCACTGGCATTCGGATTGAAAGCAGCCGGAGCAACTTGTACTTGCGAGCTGGCTTGTCGAAGCTGGCTTTGATCTTGGCTTGGTACGAAGACACCAGGTGATACCGGTGCAATCGATGGAGGATTTCCATTACCAGCGGTCACTACTTGTGTGTTCGAAGCTGGAACGACAGCAGCGCCAGGCATCGCTGGATTGTTCATCCCAGGATTGCTCATCGGCGCGTTAGCACGAGCCATCATCGGTACCGCACGTGGGTTACCTAAAGCAGCTCCCGCCGCATTGACTTGATCGGGCGTGACCTTCTTGGTGACCAAGAAGCCCGCGACCTCTTTGACGCGCTGTTCGACTTTGGGGTCGACCGAGCGCAACTGGCCTCGTCCGCGAAGTGCTTCGGCAAAGGCTGGCACGGCTGCATCCAACTTGTCCGCATCCGCCATCTGCTTGGAATAATCCAGCCAGCCCATAACGTAAGCCGAGTCCATCACAACAGTACCATCAGAGATGGAACGCGTGACAGCCGGTGGTTGTTGCTGAGCTAGAGCAGTTTCAGCTAGTACGAGTGGACTTAGCAGTGCAGGCGCAAGCAACCATGCTTTCGGCGCCCCGACGTTGAGTAAACGTTTCAGCCAACGTCGCTTCTGATTCGA
>CAYWNG010000007.1:7503-28959 GCA_964458685.1 uncultured Pirellulaceae bacterium | reverse complement strand
CTTTTTGAATTCACTGTCACGGTCCAATTCCTTCTCATGTGATCGACTCACAGTTTCTTTTGTGGATGCAGCGATGCATGTGTAAAAGCCTGAAAAATGTTTTGTGGCCTTTGCGAATTTTCGTGGCTAGCAAGATTCGGAGAATTAGGGCTTTGAACGAGTTGTGTCGCCCTCGGGGCTTGGGCTTCTCGCTCTTGATTCCGGTGGCTGAAGCTCACCGGCATAGATGTGTCGCACTCTGGGCTGTAAACAACATCTGGAATTTTTGCGAATCCCACTGCGTGAAAACCAAGACATTGGTCAAAGTGGATTTAGCCGACCGATTGGAGTGGGCTGTGATGAGCTTGATGTAAGCGCCAGTCGACCAAGTGAACCTCCACGGCGCGGAAGCCACGGTGTTCGTTGATTACGGGGCGGAAGGCCAAGTCGATGGGTTGGTCGCCAAGTTCCGAGAGTTTTTCAAACCACTCTTCTCCTTGGCCAAAGGCAACGGCTCGCATGCGTTTTCCGTGCTGGACCAACTGCATGCTCAAGTGTTTGCCGCTATCGCCAAGTAGTTTAGGGGCCTCGGCGAGCGTCACGCCGACAGCGCAGAATAGTGGTCGAGCGTTCTGCATGCCAAACGGTGCGAGCTGTTCGATCTGCATGAGTGCGGAAAGATCTAGTTGCCCCAAAGCGGCTTCGGCATCAAAGCAAAGCTCTGGTGTCATGGTGAGCCCCGACGATTGCACTGCGACCGCTTCCATAAAGGCCGCGCGGAAGGCGGATAGCCGCGACTCTTCCAGCTTCAGTCCAGCCGCTGCTGCGTGGCCACCTCCGCTGATCAAAAGTTCGCTGCATTGCTGAAGCGCCTCATGCAAGTTGACGCCGTTGGGGCTGCGCCCCGAGCCGATAGCAGGCTTCACGCCCAGCTTATCCAAAGCAATGACGATCACTGGGCGATGGTACTTTTCGGCTAGCTTACCAGCGACGATTCCGATCACGCCGGGATGAAAATTGGGCGAGCTAAGCACAAAGGCTGGATCGTCATCGGGCGAGTGAATCTCTTTCAGTTGCTTGCTGGCCGACAACTGCATGCTGCGTTCGAGCTTGTTGCGATTCTCGTTCAGCTCTTGAATGTAGGTCGCTAAAGCGGTGGCGCGATTCGGGTCTTCGGTAATCAGAAGCTCGACAGCCAGCTGAGCTTGGCCCAGTCGCCCGGCTGCGTTAAGTCGCGGAGCGATCGTGAAGCCGATGTCTTCACTTTCCAGAGCGCGTTTGTTGGTGAGCCCCGTTAGTTCCTTGAGCTTGTTGAGCCCCAGGCTGCATTGTCGTTGCAGCATCTTCAGGCCATTGCGCACGATGATTCGATTTTCGTCGATCAAGGGCACGACGTCCGCGACCGTTCCGATCGCGGCCAACCCAACTGCTTGAAGCAGAAAATCGCGAAGATGTTCGGCGACGCGTGGCGTTCCCGAACGTGACTGGCAAAGAGCCCAAGCCAACTTGAATGCCACTCCGGCTCCGCAAAGTCCCGCAAAAGGATAGTTCGCGCCGGGCAAGGCGGGGTGAACGATCGCGTCGGCTTCTGGTAATTGCTCAGCGAACCGGTGGTGGTCGGTAATGACCAATGTCAAGCCTAACTCCTTGGCTCGCGCAGCGGCTTGCAAGCCAGCGATTCCACAGTCCACCGTGATGATGCACTTCTTGCCCGACGATGCGAATCGCTCGATGGAGTCGACGTGTAGTCCGTATCCTTCCTCCATGCGATTAGGAAGAAAGTAGGTGACTTTCGCGCCCAGCAATTGAAGGCAGCGATAGAGGATCGCGGTCCCTGTCATTCCGTCGGCGTCGTAGTCGCCGTGAACAACCATTTCCTCGCCAGCATCGATGGCTCGATTGATGACCTGGCAGGCCTCGGGCACCCCTGGCAATTCCTCAGGTGGACGCAGCGAGGTTAGCTTCGATTCTAGAAACTCTCGCGCCTGTTCGGCTGTCTCGATGCCTCGGCGCAAAAGTAATTGAGCTACTACGGGGGATACGTCGGCCTTTCGCGACAGATCTTGAACCGCTCCCACATCAAAGGGCACAAAAGTCCATTTCTTGGCTGTCATCCGGACAGATCTCCTAGCAGCAATTCCAAGCCAATTAGAGCGTGGCTTATCGAACCGAAACGCAAACGGAGATCATACTGCAGAATGGCGTTTCCAACTAGCGTCAGGAACTGTAAAGCGGCAGGTTGAGCGAGTCCCAACCCGCTGTGTTAGCGAGGGACGCCCGAAACGTTGACGCCCGAAACCTCGAAAGCCTGTCCCTCGCGCACGCAGCGGGTTGGGAATAAGGCAAAGAGCCGAAACGCAGCGGGTTCGGGTTAAGGCATGCAGCAAGTTAGCAAGGGATATTCTACCGCTGACTGATGCGGCACGAACAACAGATCCTTGTGTAGTTATCAAACCAGGTTCAATAACTCAACAGGCTGTACGGACGAATAACGGAAGAACGACACAGAGTGTCTTGACACACTTCTTCAACGGAGTGTCGTGGCACACTTTTGCCATGCAGTGGCGTAGCAAAAGTGCTCCTGATTGAGGTTGACGAGCCCTAGGCAGCCTTGACGAGCGGTAGCTCAAGCCGATTGCGATCGACAACTATAAGCGGTTGGCCGGGCTCTTGGCAAGCGATCACTGTCGAGGTGCTGTGAGCCAAGCGATTGAGCCAACTTCCGATCGGACCGGCGGTTGGGTTCGCTGGATCAATTCCACCATCGATGATCAGCAAGTCGGTCGCACCGAACTTATGAGCGACTCGAGTCACAGCTTGGGCTGGCGAGCCTGGGATCAGCGAGGCTTTGAATCCTAAGTGTGTCGCTCGTTGGTGAGCTTGCTTCAGGGTCATGTGCGCGCGACCCGCTGGCGAGCCTTCGAACTCATCAATGCCGATGTAGCGAAGCTGTTCGGTTCCAGCGCTGACTTGAACCAGCTTGGCGATTCGCGCCAGCCGTGCTCCATCACCGATTCCAATCTCAAGAATCGATGCAACCGGATGCTCGATCAAGAAACGAACGAGCGATCGCTCTTGGACAGGTTTGGAAAAATGAGTCCAGTAGATCTTCTGAAACCAGCTCAGCCGGCTCATGGCAATTCACACTTATTTGGCTTCCCTTCCAAAGCTCTGCCGGAGAAAAAACTGCATTTCCCATTGCGGCAGGCTTAGCTCGACATCCTTGTCTGAATTGTGGCATTCTTGGTAGATGGACCAATCGCAATCATTCGCCTCTTCAAGAAAGGTTAATGCTTGCAACTGGGTCGCTTTGCCACAACTGCACTATAGTTTTCGGCAAGGGCGAGGGTTGGAATTAGCGGTTACAATGATTTGCCTCCAGATAGTTTCGCGTCGGCAGTCGCAGGATTCGAGTGTGCCGATTACCCGGTTAGTGATTACCTGGTTCGAGTGTTTTCCGTAGGGGACTGACCCATGAGCAAATTTTATCGAGCTTCCGCAAATGACTTAGCGATCTTCGAACAGGAGGGCTACGTCTTAGTCAAGGAGCTTTTCAGCCATAGCGAAACGAAGCTGTTGATCCAGTATGCGAAAAACGATCAGCAGGTCGCAGCGCGAGCAACGACTCGAAGCGACGCACAGGGCGGCGAAACTAAGCTAGCACTGAGCAACGATCTTGCAGACGATCTGTATGCCGCCGTCGTGAAGTCCCGTCGAGTCGCCGATAGCATGGAAGTCTTGCTCCGCGACGAAGTCTATCACTACCACCACAAGATGATGCTGAAAGAGCCTTACGTGGGAGGAGCTTGGGAATGGCACCAAGATTACGGATATTGGTATGACTATGGCTGTCTTTATCCGACAATGGGAAGTTGTTTTATAGCTGTGGATTCCTGCACTCGAGAGAATGGATGCTTGCAGGTGATCCCGCAATCACATCACTTAGGACGGATGAACCACGGCAAAGTTGGCGGTCAAACCGGAGCCGACCCGGAACGCGTCGAAGCAGTGCTCAAGCGACTTTCGGTGGTTTACGTAGAGATGCACCCAGGCGATGCCCTTTTCTTCCACGGCAATTTGCTGCATCGTAGCGATCAGAATACAAGTGCAAATCCTCGCTGGTCGCTGATCTGCTGCTACAACACTCGAAGGAACGATCCCTACAAAGAGTCGCGACATCCGGGCTACAATCGACTGGATCGAATTGAAGACGATCGGTTTCTTGAGCTGGCCGAAGACTTTGTCGCTGGGCAAGGTGAATGAACGAGCCCTACTCCAATGCGATAGCCTTCAATACGGCCGAAGCCTCAATTTCTGAGGTCGCATGTTGACGAATGTAGTTGCGGCACTTTTCGGAATATTGCCGAGTCCCTTGAACGTCGTCAAGCATCTCGCGAAGAGCGGAGGCGAGATCATCAACGGAATCCGCCGTATGGAGTCGCCCTGCCTGCGCCTTGGCATGCATTTCGGGAAAGGCACCGTGGTCCGGCAAGAGGTATGGAACGCCCGCGGCCATCGCTTCCAAGGCAAACAGCCCCTTGGGTTCGCGATAGGTTGTCGGAACGGAAAGCACGTCGATCTCAGAAAGGAATTCAACCTTCTGTTTACGATCGATAGTGCCCCAGAATTTGTAGTCGTTTTGTAACTTAGCGGAGTCGAGTTTCGACTTGAGTTTTTTCCAATAGGCATGGTGTTGCTTACCAAGCCATCCGGCGATTTGAAGCTTGGCTGTTGGAATAAGTCCTTGCGACTTGAGCTGAATAAACGCATCGACCAAGAGATGAAGACCTTTCTCTGGAGCGATGCGAGCCAAATAGCCAACTGTGGGCGGTCGTGAAGTCGAAGGGGTACGCTTGATGTTCAACAAGTCTTTCCCGTCGATTGAAAGCGGGACAACCTTCATCCGTTCCGGTGATACGTTGAGCAGTTGGGACATCCGTTTTTGGTAGTCCTCGCTGTGTAGCAAAAATACATCCACGCTGCGAGCGATGGTTTGCATTCGTTCTAGAGCTTGGCTTCGATACGGTTCGGGCAAGCTATCATAAAAAATGTCGTCGCCTTGAAGCATCACTACGAGTTGTGCTCCTGGAAGCGAGTTTTCGATCGTGGTGATGCACCCAGCGATTAGCAGGTTCGAAAATACGATTGCCTCGGGCTCAACGTGTCTCAACCATTGGCACAGCCTGCGAACTTCCTTGCGTTGCTTTCCATCCTCGCCGTCGAGCATAGAAACGGTTAGCGCGCCGAGTTTCTTAGCTGAAGTCGCCGCGGCTCGCGCGGCAAACCAACCAACCAACTTGGGAGAATTCAACCACTTGTCGAGCCTCTTGGGGAACCAACGAAAGATTGGCGAAAGCTGTTGAAGGTAGACGCTAATTCCACCGTAAAACAGCATATCTTCGCTAGCGTTGTCCTGATCGGTGCGAATGGGCGTGTACAAGGGGATCAAGATCGCTTCGTGGCCCTTGCGCATTAACGTCTTGGCAACATCGTTGTCATGTAGGCAACTACCGCAGTACATACCGCCAGCGCCAGCGGTGAGGTAGACGATTCGCAATGCTGCCATGAGTAGTCTGTAAAACGTGGTATTGCCAAAACGATCAGTATAGTTCAACGAAGACTACTGACCAGCAAGTTAATCGCCGAAGAAACCCCAAACAGTGGTGTGGGAAACACTAAAAAAACCAGGTTCACAGCCTTGTAGGGCAAAAACACTACAAGTTGTAGGTTTTGAACCAACGCGAGAAGTATTTATTGAAAAGGGACTTTCGCGTTTTGCATCGCGCATCTCAACCCGACGCATTAGCAAGGGCTTGGCCTCTCAACCCGACGCGTCAGCGAGGTACAGGCCTTTTCAAAGCCAAGAGCGTCCCTCGCTAACGCTTCGGGTTGGGATTAAAGCAATAAGCCGTAACGCTTCGGGCTGGGAAGCTTAAGCCGTCGATGCAGTATCCAGCTAGGCGACTTGCCGAACAGGCAGTGACGCAGGCCGAACCGCATCCGTCAGTCGGTCGACAACAGTCTGCATCATTTTGTGCTGGAACTTGCGGGCAGCATCGGGAATCAGCCCGTGCAGCACGATGCAAGTATCGTAGACTTCGGCCTTCCATTGAATGATGTAGCCATAAGCGGCGAAGCGGACTTCGACAGCGTTATCGTGGGCTTGCATCGAAACTTGATGGACTTGCTGTGGAAAACGCTGGGGTAGAGAGCCCACGAATTCTTGGATTCGTTTGACAGCGCCCGTTTTTCCCAATTGATGGGAAACACTTGATTCGATCTCAATCATGACACGGCTCCTCCTGAAAAACCCGTCAGACGATAATAGCAAAAGGCAAGCCTCCACTCGCCAAATCGCTCATATCAGAATCATCGCACCAAAGTCCAGGCGGACTTTGGGGAATCTTCCGTGAGAGTCCAGATAAGTTCAAAGAGAACCTCCAGGCAACTTAGCGAATAGAAGCCTATAATACCGTCCATGGCAAACGACCGCACTTGCCCGGTGATTTTTCGGTACTCGAACGGCGCAACCTGGCTTGGGTGGCTCTTTGGGGGGGCGTGGCTGGCCTCTGCGCGGAACTTTCAAGGCGTTTCTGTTTCAAAGAGTCGAGGGAGGCAATGAAAATCTATGATGAAACAGTAACGGTTGGCCGACTTCTAAGCTGTAAAACAGTTCACATGATCGCTTTTCAACGCAACATGCGAATTTAGCCCCACTTCTGTGGTTGATTCCTCGAAGAGTAGCTGTTTTAATTGATTAGTACAAAACCAAGTGTCCAATCAGCGTCGGATAGGTCAGCCTCCATGAGTGTTACATACGCACCAATTAAACTCAAGGTCAGCAATGATTTCATCGGGTCACTAAATGGGGCTTGCGATACTTTAGTGAATTGCCTTCCGCCGCTTCAAGACGCCTTGATACATGACGATCCCAAGCAGATTGTGCGTCTTGCTGAGAGTGCTTGCGGAAACACTCGTGAGGTTTCTCATGCTGCCGACCTAGCGGCGACTTTGGACCCCGCAATACTTACACGGGATTCGAAGAGTTTCGATCTTGCCAATCGAGCTATGCAACGTGCTGAAGCTTTGCTTCAACAGGCTAGCAGCACGTTACGACAATTGAATGACCCCCAATCCGCGTTGATTGCGAAGTATTCTGCAAGCACAAGCAATCGCGTTCGTCGATTGAAAGCGTTACACGAAGACAAAATCGTAGAGAGCTATCGCGTGATGCTTGAGACAGCTAACCTTGGTTGTGATGATACATGGTTGACCGTTCCGAGTTCATTCGATGGATTCGCTTTGGTGGCTTGTCAGTGGATCTCGCATCGATTGGTATGGATTACTACTGAGCTGAATCTTGAAAGCGGCCCACATTTGGATGCGTTGAGAAAGCAGTTGCAGTTCGCTCGACAGCAGGATGAAGTTTTCGGCTTGATAAACAGTCAAGTGATCGCTGAGATTGCTGGTTCAAAGGAAGAAGTTACAAAGGTGATCGAGCAGTGGATTGGCAGTGCGTATCACCTTCATTGTTCGATTATCGAGCGACTTGGTGATTTGCTGGAAAACCCAGAATTCGAAATAAGCGAAGAAGATGCTATTGAAGTAACAGCTTTTTTGCGCGATGAACTAAGTCAATTCTTAATCGAATTTCATCAAGTTATTCGCAATTCGTCGCCTAGCAGATTAGAGGCCATTGATTTCGATAATGTTGAGGTCAATGATTCGGAGCTGTCTTTCAGCAGAGTCCTACTTGCCAAGGAAGGTGGGCCAAAACTGTGGACGGCAGCGGATCTTGATGAACGCGCTGTCTCATTTGGAAATACGCACTTAGAGGCGCTGGAGTCTTTGAATGAGTTGATTGATCTACAGCGTGCGCTGGGTGTGGGGCGGACGAATCGTTTGAGCGCTTCAACTCTCGAAAAATGGAATAAGGCGTCACCATGCAAGATCGTCGAATTCCAGGATCGTTTTGATGTGCGGGTTGTTGCTGATTAACTCCTGCGAAACCTATAGTTTCTTGCATTGATCTACATGACTATTTTGTGTCGTTTGCCCGCTTGACAAGCAGTTCTTTGCCTGTAATCCTCTTCCTTCTTACGGTGGCTTATCACCTCGGTTCAGGGGCAGGAAATGGACAGAACAAAGCCGACACTTCATGAGTTTGTAAATTGTTTCAGAATTATCGCACTCAAGCGACCGCTGGTGGATGCGATAAGTTTGATACCAGCTCGTGGCCTCTCAATTGCATTAAAGCCACTTAATGGTCTGCCACAGCCCGTCATCCAATTGGTGGGCAATTTACGCGTAAAGATTAAGGTTAATTCTGCCCTTGCTTTTCATTATAATCCAACTCACTTTGAGGCGCTACCCAAAAGTAGTCCACGCGCCGCAATCGTCCAGGACTATGACCTCACTGTTCGACCTCTCAGAAAGTTGACGCCTTTGGAGCGTGATGCATTGATTGATCGATTAGGACTTGCCGATTATCTCGGCGGATCGGGTTTGTAGTGAAGAATTAAGCCTCGGGATTGTATTGTGTCTTGAGCAAATCTAGTCACGATGAGGTTCGATGCAAGAAGTCATTACGATTACAGCCATATGTATTGAGGCCACTAATCTCAGGAGTGCGAGGAAGAGTCGCATTCAGCAAGTGGCTTAGCTTTTCCAGTGGGGCGTGCAAATCGATTGCAACTTCGGTTTGTGCTTTCGCAAATCAACTAAAGCTCTTTGGCCATCCCCTTGGATTATGGCCATTAATGTTGAGAATTAGGGCCGCTTTCATCAATCCTGGCCTTTCTGGCTTCATGCCGCTCGCAGCAATCGACTCCGCTATGTTTCAGCCTGTTAACACCAACGTCCGTTTTCCGCAACAAGAAGAACAGATCCTTGAGTTTTGGAAATCGCAGTCGATTTACGCAAAAAGCCTACTTCAGAGGGAGGGCGCCGAGCCTTTCGTGTTCTACGAAGGTCCACCAACCGCTAACGGAATGCCGCATCCCGGTCACTGTTTGACTCGTGCTATCAAAGACCTTTTCCCTCGCTACAAAACGATGCGCGGCTATCGCTGCGAACGCAAGGCTGGCTGGGATACCCACGGTCTGCCGGTCGAAGTCGAAGTCTGCAAGCAGATGGGCATCCACGGCAAAGATGAAATCGAAGCGTTTGGAATCGAGCCGTTCATCCAGAAATGCCAACAGAGCGTTTGGCGCTACATGCAGGAATGGGAACGACTGACTGAACGGATCGGATTTTGGCTGGATCTCAACGAAGCCTACGTAACCTACCACCAAAGCTTTGTGGAAAGCGTTTGGTGGTCGCTGAAGAATCTTTTTGACCGCGGACTGCTTTACCGAGGCCACAAAATCGTTTGGTGGTGGGCTCAGGGCGGTACCGCACTCTCCAGCGGCGAAGTCGGCCAAGGCTATCGGCAAGTGGCCGACCCAAGCGTTTACGTGAAGTTTCCTTTGGTCGAAGATCCCAACACCTCGCTGGTGGTTTGGACCACGACACCCTGGACGCTTCCTAGCAATACCTTCGCTGCCGTGGGAGCTGACTTAGATTACGTGCTTTGCGAGGATCAAGAGAGCGGCGAGAACTTCATCGTCGCGGCGCAGCTTTATACTTCGATCGCCGAAAAGGCCAAACGTACTTGGACGGTGCAGCGCGAGTTCAAAGGCAAGGAGCTAGTCGGCAAACGCTATACTCCGCCGATGGATTGCTATTACTCCAAGCTCTCCGAAAATCACGGCACACTGGCTAGCGGTCAAAAGTCGTTCTTGTATTGGCATGTTGTCGCCGCCGATTTCGTAACTCTGGATAGCGGAACAGGCTTGGTTCACATCGCGCCGGCGTTTGGTGAAGTCGACTATGATCTTCTAGTCACCGAGCAAGCTCGATATGCGGCCGATAGCGTCAAGCCTGGATTGCTTTGCGCAGTTGGCCCCGATGGAAAGTTCACCGACGACTATCCGCCTCAAAAAGGTGTGTGGGTCAAAGATGCTGACAAAGCCATCTCTCGCGATCTGAAGGAGAGAGGTCGCCTGCTACTGTTGGATCAATATCTGCACGACTATCCGTTCTGCTGGCGAGCCGAGCAGGACCCGCTGATTCAATATCCGCGTGAGAGCTGGTTCATTCGGACCACCGAGTTCCGCGATCGCATGCTGGAAAACAATTCGAAGATCGGCTGGCTGCCCGAGAATATTCGCGACGGTCGCTTTGGAAACTTCCTGCAAAGCAACGTCGACTGGGCTCTGTCGCGTGAACGCTATTGGGGAACTCCTCTTCCGATTTGGGAGTGCGAAAAGACTCAAAAACGCGAGGCCGTTGGAAGTTACGCTCAGTTGCTGGAAAAGCCGGGTGTCAGTGGGATGGAAATTTGGGACAAAGCCAAAGCGGCCAATCCCGAGCTTGTTGACGATCTGAAGGTTCACAAGCCGTACATCGATGCGATTACGTATGACTCACCGTTCGCGCCTAGAGCTCGGATGCGTCGTGTCTCCGAAGTGATCGACTGTTGGTATGACTCGGGGGCTATGCCGTTTGCGCAGTGGGGCTACCCGCATCAAAACACCGAGCGATTTGAGCAAGCCTTCCCTGCCGACTTTATCAGCGAAGCCATCGATCAGACTCGCGGTTGGTTCTACAGCCAATTGGCGATCAGCACGATGCTCTTTGGCGACGCAACGACCAACGATGAATGCGCGAAGCTTCAGCCCTTCCCGCATCCGTTCAAGAATTGCATCGTCTTGGGATTGATGCTCTCCGAGTGGTACGAAAGCAAAGATGGAAAGAAGACCAGCTCGGGCTATGCGTGTTTGACCGAGGAAGATGCCAAACGCGAATTTGGCGACGGCAACTTCACTTCGCGCGTCGGAAAGATGTCCAAACAACTGCGCAATTATCGCAGCCCACAGGAGATCTTTGACAATTACGGCGCAGATGCGCTGCGATGGTACTTCTTTGCCAATCAGCCGCCGTGGAGTTCGATCATTTACAGTGAACGAGCGATTCGCGACAGCATTCCCGAGTTCCTCTTGCGCATGTGGAACGTGCTCAGCTTCTTTACGATGTACGCCAGCTTAGACAAGTTCGTCGGGCCCGGTGAAATCGCAGCGGGCGTAAAGCTGGATCAACTCTCGGCCGAAGAACTCTCGCAAGCCAAGTCGTATCGACCGACGACGCAGCGAGCTGAGTTGGATCGTTGGATTCTGAGCGAGCTTTCACTGACGGTCCAAGAAGTCACTTCTTGCATGGATCGTTACGACAGTTACGTCGCTTGCCAAAGGATCAATGCGTTCGTTGACGCACTGAGCAATTGGTATCTGCGTCGTTGTCGCGATCGTTATTGGGGTAGTTCGCTCGCGGAAGAATCGCAGGACAAGTCCGACGCGTACTGGACTCTTTACGAAGTGTTGGTCGAGCTTTCAAAGTTGATCGCTCCCTTTGTACCGTTTGTTGCCGAAGCGATTTGGCAGTCGCTGACCGAACCGGTGAAAGGCCGCGTTCGCGAGAGCGTGCACTTATGCGATTTCCCCGCGATTCAAGCTGAACGACAAGATGCGTTGTTGGCTGATCGCATGTCAGTGCTCCGCGAAATCGCGTCGCTTGGTCGAAGCGCTCGCATGGATGCAAAGCTGAAAGTGCGACAACCTCTGGCGTCGGTTCAAGTTAGCTTGGCCAGTGGCGATCATATCGCTTGGCTGGAGCAACACGACGAAATCGTCAAGGCTGAGCTCAACGTCAAAGAGATTCACTACAACTCGGGCAATAGCGAGTTCATCGAATACAAAGTTGTGCCTAACTTCAAACAGCTTGGGCCTAAAGTCGGCAAATTGATTCCCGCAGTTAAGAAAAAGCTCGGCGAGGCGAACGGCGCGGACTTGTTGTTGCAGATGCAGCAAAGTGGCAAGATCATGCTTGAGGTTGAATCGCAATCGATCGAACTCGATGGACAAGATGTCGAAGTTCGCTTGCAGGCTCGCAGCGGTTGGACAGCCGCTCAAGGGCGATACAGCGTTGTCGTCTTGTCGACCGAGCTAACTCCCGAGCTGATCAAAGAAGGCATGGCTCGCGACTTGGTGCGTTTGATTCAAGATTTTCGCAAGACGTTAGATCTGCCTCGCGATGCACGAATTGAACTCTACCTCGATTTTACTTCGGCGGAATTCGGTGAAGCCATCGAGCAGAACAAAGACTATATCGTGGCCGAAACCTTGACTGTTGCTTTACAGGAGCAGGCATCGCCGTCAGGAGTTCAGACTCAGGAGCATGAAGTCGGCGGTTCAAAAGTTGTGATTGGAATTCGTATTGTCGAACGAAAGTAGTTTCATGACCCTGCCGATAGCCGTTCTAATTTCGGGTGGTGGAACAACACTCAAGAATCTCTTAACTTGGTTTGATCGCGGTGACCTGCCGGTCGAGTTCGTCACTGTGATCAGTAGTAACCCACAGGCCAAGGGGCTCGAGTTCGCTCGTCAGCGTCAGATCGACACGGCGGTTATTCGTCGGAAGAGTTTTGCGACTGGCGAAGCTCATCGCGACGCGGTATTCGATCACTGTCGAAAGTTGGGCGCAAAGTTGGTCGTTATGGGCGGCTACCTCGAGCACCTCTTGATTGCGCCAGACTTTGAAAATCGAGTCGTCAACATTCACCCATCGCTCATTCCATCCTTTTGTGGCAAGGGCTTCTACGGCGCACATGTCCATCAAGCAGCCATAGACTACGGTGCCAAGATCAGCGGATGCACCGTTCATTTCGTGGACAATCAATTCGACCACGGACCGATCATCGCGCAGCGTTGTTGTGTTGTGAAAGAGGACGATACTGCAGCAACGCTAGCGGCACGGGTTTTCGAACTGGAGTGCCAACTGCTTCCTGAGTGCATCAAAGCCATTGCGCTCGATCGAGTGCGAATCGACGGACGAATCATCCACGTTCGCGATGCGCAATAAAGATGCTTGACTGACTTTAGTCGAGCGTGGCTTGTTCGCCGGTCTTAAGTATGTCGAGAATCTCAGCAGGCGTTTCAGCGATTCGCAAGCGATCGGGGATGAATTCACTTTCGTCCATGATCGTTGCAATCACGGCTTGCAAGCGTTGGTGAACCCGAGGTTGCCCAGCAGGACTGAGCAATACGAACAGAATATTGGATCGCTCGGGATTGCCGCGATACGGAATGCCTTTTTCTGAGCGAATGAAGAAGACCACGGGTTTGTAGAGTCCAGGAACCCGCGCGTGAGGCATACCCAATCCCTTGCCAAGGTAGGTTTCCACAACGCGTTCGCGTTCGTCGATGGCTTTGACGATCGACTCCTTGCTAACCGGTAATCGCCAATTGGGCATGCGTCCAAAGGCCAACCGAACCGCTTCGACTGTGTCGCCAGCTTCGATGTTTAAACAAACTTGTTCTTCCGCCAACGCATCGGAAAGAGAGATCTGTTCTTCGTCTTCGAATTCGTCACGAATCGTTCCGATGATCTCTTCGATGACATCTTCCAAAGTCAAGAAACCGGTCCAAGTGCCCGACGAATCGTGAACCAGCGCGACGTGAATTCTTCGGCGTTGCATTTCCGAAAGCAACGATTCCAGTTGCGAATTCTCTTGCACAGAGATGAAGGTTCTTCGCAACTGCATTAAGTTGGGCTCGTCCTTGTCGGCGAGCAGCAAGTCCTTGATGTGGATGATGCCCACGGGTTCTGACGAATTGTCATCCATCAACGGATAGCGACTAAAGCGATAGCGTTGAAGAATCTCGAGATTGGTGTCCCAAGGAACATGAGCCTGGAGAACGCGAACTTGCGTCCGTGGTCGCATGGCATCTTTGACTCGCAGTTCGCCGAGGTCAAACACGTTCTCGACGAAGAGCAATCTGCGGAACGACATGATGCCGCCGGTTTGCGATTGGCTGAGCAAGATTCGCAGTTCGTCTTCGCTGTGAACCTCTCCACCCTGAGAGTCTTGAAACCCAATCCATCGCAGCACTAAGTTGGCTGAGGCATTTAGGAACTTCAGCGGAATGTAAAACAGAAAGCGAAAGAATTGAAGCGGTCGAGCGGTCCACAAGGATGCTTTGTCGGTCAATCGAATCGCTGCCGATTTCGGAACGAGTTCACCGACAAGGATGTGAAGGAAGCTGACGATCAAGTAGCTAATCGTGAAAGCGACGCCGTGGGCGGTTACCCAGGCCGTTGTCGACTTCTCAGGAAACACGCCTATCCAATCGATAATTGGCTCGATCAACCTAACTACGGCTGGCTCGGCAACGAAACCCAAACCGATTGAAGCAAAGGTAATGCCTAACTGGCAAACCGAGAGGTATTCGTCCAGATAGGTCTGGACATGCTTAACCGCTAAAGCGCCGTGAACTCCATCATCGACCATCTCTTCGACTCGAGACGGACGCATTTTGACTGCTGCGAATTCGGCTAGAACAAAGAATCCATTGAGAGAGAGCAGGATTAAAGCAATAAGAAGGTAAGTAAGGACCATGGTAGCGGTTAAGAAATTGATGGTTGCAACTCGACAGTCGCAGTGAGCAGCATTGTACCCGCTTTAAGTCGTGCAATGTAGTGCCAGGAGTTTTCAATCCTCTCTTGCTGGTGTTTCTCCAGTGTTTTCATGGGCGGAAATGGTCAACCAGCCTTGGCAAGATGTCACCCTTAGACCATCGGGAAGGTGAAACAACGACTTGGATTTGCGAGGCTTATTGCGAGCGGGCGGTACAGTTCTTTGCCATGCATTACGTAACTTTTCCCAATGAGCCCGCGACATGGATTGTTGTTTCCAGTGGAGTTCATGCCAGGCTTTTTGCAGCGACAATAGCACAATGGGCCATGCCGTTGGCAAGAGCTTTTCGCAGGGCACCCGCAGTTCGTTCGAAAGTCTTGCGGGCAAATGGTTCTCCGCTACAGCTTTCTGTTCCGCATGAGCTGCTCGTATCCAATACCGATCCGCTTCAAGATGTTGATGTTGCAACGTCTCTTCGGCAAGTTGCGAGAAAGAGATCAATCGACGGTCTAGGCCTTCACCGTAGACTTCTCGCAACAACGGCAAAATCGAGTGACGCAAAAAGTTACGTCGATACGCTTGGTCAAGATTGGAAGTGTCGTCGCGATACGCTTGTGAGAGGCTGGCTAGGTAGTCTGTCACTTCTTCGCGAAAGCTGGCGATCAGCGGTCGAACTAACGTTACCTTCGTGTCCAAAGGTCGCGAGAGAGTCGGCGAGCAGACGCCACTCAGCCCAGTTCCTCGACACAAGTTGTGAAGCATCGTCTCGACGCGGTCCGAAGCGGTGTGGGCCGTGGCGACAAAGCGAGCGTTGCGCTGGTGTGCTACTTGCTTGAAAAAGGCATGGCGTGCTTTGCGAGCCGCTTGTTCGCTCTTGGCCGATTCAGGTTGAGGCGGCAAGCGATGGACTGTGCAGGCAACGCCTAAGGTGTGTGACAACTCTACAACGAATTGTTCGTCCCTATCGCTTTCGGTCCCGCGCCAACCGTGGTTGAGATGTGCTACGTGCAATCGATCAGAATGGCTCAAGTGACTGCGGACTTCGCAAACCGCACGTAGCAGGGCCACGCTGTCGGCTCCACCACTAACCGCCAATACGATGGACTGGTCTTGCCACAGTTCAAGCGGCCATGATTGCAGTAAATTTGAGACGAGAGGGTGCGGCATCGTTTAAGCGAGTGCGATCGATGGATTGCGCAAGAGTTTGGGAAGATGATTCTTGAGAATTCTTCCCGTTATCTTACCCCAAGCCAAGGGGCGTTCGTTCCAACAAACTTGGCACCAACCCGATTCGTTAACATTCTCTGACAGATGGACGCTTTCGCCGCGCACAAAGGCGATCGCTTGTGCTTGGTTGAGTGATACGCTAACGGTTGGTCGAACACATCCAAAATCGACTACAGAGCTTCCGTAAAGCGGCTCGATGCGCGAGGAATACAATTGAGCGATTGGAATGCCTGCTTGAATGTGTTGTGCCGCGTTGGGTAGTGAGCTCTGATGAAGCAAGTGAAGTTCGCTGCCTATTGGAATGATCTCGAATTGCGATAGGGCACTCTCGTCGATTGCGAGAAACTCAAGATCTTGAATCGAAACACTACTTGGGCGGGAACGAGTTGGTTGACGCGACGCTCTTTGCGTTGTTGTCGGTTCAGCTACCTCAGCTTGCGAGTTCTTTTGAATTGCCGCGGCGAATCCACCGTCGCAACGATCACGGTGAGGCCAGAGACGATAGCTGCCAGGAAGTCTTGGGCTGGACCACGCATTTAGTTCGGGCGATGGAGCCATAGACCAGTCGGACTCTTCTGCGAGAAAGTCCTCGATGATCTCTTCGTTTTCAGCGATCGCAAAGGTGCAAGTCGAATAGACCAAGCGACCACCGGGACGCACAAGCTTTGCGGCTGAGCGAATGATACGGCGTTGTCTTGCGGCGCTATGTTGAATCTGCGATTCGGTAAAGGCCGAAGAGCTTTGTTTCTCTCGTCCGACCATCGATTGACCACTACAGGGCGCGTCGACCAGTACACAATCGAAACACGAAGGGAATCGTTCGGCAAGTTGTTCGGCGTCTAGATTGCTAGTTGCATGGTTGCTCCATCCAGATCGACAGAGTGCGCTTTGAAGTAAGGCCAAGCGACTTTGTATGACTTCATTCGCTAGCAGAAACCCACTGCCTTGAAGTTGATCCAAGAGTCCGGTGGCTTTCCCACCGGGCGCTGCGCAAAGATCGCAGACGATGTCGCCAGGTGAAAGATTGCAGAGCGTTAAAGCAAGCATGGACGACGCATCTTGGATGTAATAGTCGCCAGCCGCGAATTGAAGGAAAGCACCGGGGCGAACTTGGGGATCTGCCAACCAGTAGCCACGGGAGTTCCACGGAATTCGCTCTGTTGCGAAAGGCAATTCGTCTGACTTGCGTCGCGAACTTAAGCGAACGCTGCGAGGCGAGTGGCAAAATAGAGCATCGCTCAACTGTTGCTGCTCGACCGAGTCCAACCCTAAGAAGCCCTGACCAAGAACAGGCAGCCACTGGATTGATGTGGGCTGAGTCTTGTGGTTTCGATTTGTCATGAGCGAATTGGAACGAGAGCTGATTTACGACTGAGTACTTTTGGAAAGTGCATCAGTGTAAACGAAAAAAAACGGCCCGCCAGTTTTCACCGGCGGGCCGTCTACACGACACATCTTAAGGCGTATCAGCAGTTGTTAGGCCGAAGCTTAACGAACGTAGCTGGTAGCTTGGATGACGCGTCGATTGCTATTCAAGTATGCACTTGGGTCAACAACTGGTGCTGGTGGCATTGGAGCAGCGGAAGCAGCAGCAGGAGCTGGTGCTGGAGCGCTGGTCGTTGTTCCACAGCTTGTGCAACCAGTGTCGCAACCTGTGTCACAGCAAGACTTCTTGGCGAAAAGCTTCGACAAAAGTCCCTTCTTCTTGCCACAGCCACTGTCGCATCCGCAAGGATCGCAAGCGCTGATTTCACATCCGCAAGATGGAGCCTTGCATGGGTCGCAAGCATTTACTTCGCAACCGCAAGTTGGAGCTGCACCGCAACCGCAACCTGTGTCACAACCAGTATCACATCCCTTGCCAATGTTACGAACTTTGCAAGCCATGTTACGACGAGCTTGATCAACGCGTCCCAACAGTTCCATCAGTGGCTTGCGACGTGGCTTGCAGCATGTATCGCATGTTGCAGGACCACAGCTATTGATTTCGCAACCGCAGCTTGGAGCTGCACCGCAAGGATCACAAGCGTTGACTTCACATCCGCAAGATGGTCCCTTCAGCTTGCTCAGCAAGCCGCAGCCCTTCTTTGCACATGGGTCAGCGATTTCACAACCACAGCTTGGAGCTGCATTGCAAGGATCGCAAGCGTTAACTTCACATCCGCAAGATGGTCCCTTTAGCTTGCTCAGCAAGCCACAGCCCTTCTTAGCGCATGGGTCGCAAGCGTTTACTTCGCAACCACAGCTTGGATCAGCCGCACAACCAGTGTCGCAACACGAGCTGTCACAGCCGCTTCCCTTCAGACCGAGCATGCGGTCCAATAGTCCCCCGCCAAAAGATGGCGTACATAGGCTAGCGCCTAGCATCAGGGATCCGATTAACATGTTCCACTTCATCGAGTCTCAACTCCCTAAACGATGAACTTGTCTATTTGGCGCGGTTGGCCGAATTTTGGGGGTGTGGCCGAGACCGTTTTCGACGTACGAAGTCGCCGCCGAAATCGCCCTCTAACCAACGTGGCAAAGAACAAACAGGTTCGTGTTAACGTCGCCGGTTGTTCAACTTCGTGTGCCGTACGAAGCAACACCCAAGTGCTCGGGAGTTGCTGACACACCCAAGTTCTGCCTGGGTCTAACGCGCCCACAATTGAGACGAATCTTTCCTAGATTCGGGTATCTCAATCGTAACTATGTCTTCGAAGCTAAGCCTCGCTGACTTTCGTTAAGGGAAGGTATCGGCGTATGCAAAAGAAAAGGTTGAGGGTGCATAAGTCATTTTCAGACGCCAGTTTGCGTCGAATGAGACAATCTAAGATTGTCGCCTTGGCAAGGTTTTTGGGGTGGGTAAAGTTTGTGCTGCCGTAGCCTTTCCCCAGGCCGCAAACTCAAGCGGTTTTAGTGTTCGCGTGTACACTACTCGCGTGGTTGGCTTGAGCTTACTGTAGGCATTGGCGTTGCAGCTTAAGCTTTCGGACTATACGGAATTGGCGTTAAACTCACCCCAAACACTTGGCCTGCAGGTGGGGAGAATTGCGGGAAATGCTATGTCAAACTACCAACTAACCAACTTTGACGACCTTCCAGGGGTCGCTTGTCCCTGCGGAATCGCTCGGCGATCACTGATGGACGAGCCGCGAGTGCCCTATTCTCTGCACGTGACTGAAATCAGTTTGAACGCGAAGGCTCATTATCACAAGCAGATCACGGAAACGTACTTTATCCTTGAGTGTGACGAAGCGGCCTACTTGGAGCTGGATGGGCAACAAATTCCTGTGAAGCCCCAAAATGCTGTAACAATCTTTCCCGGAACGCGCCATAGAGCTGTAGGTAAGATGAAAGTGGCTATAATTGCCACACCAAAATTTGACAGCCGCGATGAATGGTTTGACTAGGAATAGGGTATCCGATGAAACGCGAAGGTTTTGCGCTGGTGATGATCTTTTTGGCTCTCTCTTGTGGCGTCGTACTGACCGCAGCCACCAGCGGTTGCAATTCGACCGACGCTCAGAAGACAACCACGGCTAATAACATAGCTCGATAGACTCTTAAGCAATTAGCTTCGATGACCAAAACGATCCTAGATGTTGGCAATTGTGGTCCGGACCATTCCGCAATCCGACGACTGTTCGAAGGCAGCTTTCAAGCGGAAGTCCTTCAGGCTCATAATGCTCAGGACACCTTTCAACTGCTGCGGTCCAGGTCGATTGATCTGGTTCTGGTCAACCGCAAGCTGGACGAAGACTATTCTGACGGCATTGAGATCATCAAGGCGATCAAAGCCGACTCAGAATTAGCGTCAGTTCCCGTAATGCTGATCACGAATTACGAGGAGCACCAAGAGCAGGCGATGTCTATCGGTGCTCTACGCGGCTTTGGCAAGTTGTCCATGAAAACTCCCGAAACGCTAAAGCTCATAGAATCGGCACTCCGGTAACCGTAGCTACCGTCGCCAGATTTTGAAGTTGCGTTTTTGCGATTTAAGGCCGAAGGCCTGCCACAACCTCTGCCGGTGTCGAAGGCACCGGAACATGAGAATTCCTAGGTTTTAGGCCCGAAGGGCCGACACACTCCATTGATGTATCGCCACCTTCGGGGCTTTATTCTCGAGCGGCCTCGAAACCGGGGCTTGTCAGCGCTTGTCAGCCCCGGCATAGGATATGTCGGCACTTCGTGCCTAAAAGCGCAACTTCAAAATCGCCAGACGGTAGCCCGCGCAGCCAATCGACCGTAGCGACCAGGCGCGGGCAACCGATCCGCGGGAATCCCGCCCGCTTATTCCCGTAGACCGAGCAACCAATCGATCCGGCGATAAATTCAGCCGTTCCGCTGGGGCAGCGTTGTTGTGCTTCATGCCGAAAACCGGTTCAAGAAGTCGTGCTGATCTAATCCCAACCCGAAGCATTACGGGGTGTTGATTTAATCCCAACCCGCTGCGTTAGCGAGGGACCGTACTTGGGCCCGTAGCCCGTCCCTCGCTGACGCTTCGGGTTGGGAACGAGCTGGGCCACGGCGGCCCAACAAGACCAGTTTGACGAGTGCTACCATTACGGACCAGTGCGACCGTTTGCCCCAACTGGCTCGGCAGTATTTCGACACGCTGAAAAGCTGGAATTCAGTCACAATATGAACCCTTAACCAACGCAGAGTCTATATCAGGGCACTGCCGTACGCCGGATTCAACATGAGCCAATTCTTCACGTTTCTTAAACCGACCTCCATGCGGCTTTGGGCCGTCGTCGGATTGGCTTGCGCGATGATGTTGGGCTGCGGGCGAGATCCTGAGTTTGCACCTAACAAACTGTACATCAAGGTCATCGAAACCGAGATTGGGCAGGATTTGTCGGCTACGGAACTTGGCGACGTTCAGCAGGCTGTAGAAGAACTTTTCGGCACCGCCGACGAGCCTACGCTGATCGAAAGTGATCAAACGACTGGCTTTTCAATCGGTCGATTGAAGCAAGCTGCTGGCCGAGTTTACAGCGACGAGCAGGATGTGCATTTTGGCCTTTATCGTAAGCACTGCATTCGCTGCCACGGAACTGCTGGTGACGGACGCGGACCCGCGGCGCGTTTGTTGAGCCCTTATCCCCGCGATTTTCGTTTGGGTAAGTTTAAGTTCAAATCGACTCCGCAAGGCAGCAAGCCCACGGCCGAAGATTTGGCTCGCACACTTCGCATGGGAATTCCAGGGACGAGCATGCCCAGTTTTTCGTTGCTGCGTGACTCAGAGATCGAAGCTCTTGCCGAGTACGTGATGTATCTGAGTGTTCGCGGGGAAACTGAACGCGAGCTGTTGTGGCAAGTCTCGCAAAAGTTAGACTACAGTCGCGGAGATCGACTAATCGACTTCGATTTGAAGACTAAGAATCCAAGCGATTTCGAAACTCAGTTCGACAAGCTGAGGGATATAGCCAGGATGAACTATGTAATGTGGGAAGTCGGTTCCCCACCAAGGCCCGTATTGCCAACTGCGTTCCCGGTTGGAGTTGCTTCCGATTTCGAAGATGCAGCAAGCGTTGAACAACTGCAAGAATCGGTCTCGCGAGGTCGTCAACTTTTCGTTGGCAACTTGGCTAGCTGTTCGAAGTGCCACGGCGAAGATGGTTCAGGTGCAAACGCTCCTAAAGACTATGATCTTTGGACCAAAGACTGGACCGTTGCTGCGAATATCAATCCTGAAGACAAAGCGGCAATGAAACCCATGTTGAAGGCGGGTGCCCTAAAGCCCGTACCGATGC
>CAYWNG010000007.1:309-7493 GCA_964458685.1 uncultured Pirellulaceae bacterium | reverse complement strand
AGCCTCGAGATCTTCGTGAGGGCGTGTATCGCGGTGGAGGTACTCCTCAAGACATCTACCTGCGGATTGTTAACGGCATCGAAGGAACCTCGATGCCCGCTGCAGCGCTACAGCCAAGTGCTTCCGAGGGGCTGACGACGGATCAGGTTTGGGATCTTGTGAATTTTGTATTGAACTTGCCCAACGCTTCGTCGGAAGGAAAGTTGGTCAAAGCGAAAGCTGACTCTGCACAAGGAGCTTCGCTATGAGCCGCAACGATTCCGCGAAGGTAAGCGTTGAGGACTCGAACGCTTACAGTAGAGCAGTGCATCTGTTTGCGATGGTGCTGACCATTTCTGTGTTCCCGTTGATTTGGGTTGGTGGCTTAGTCACAACCTACGGTGCTGGTATGGCCGTACCCGACTGGCCGGGGACCTACGGCTGGAACATGTTTCTCTATCCGCCATCGACTTGGTTGTACGGCGGCTTTGACTTGATGGTCGAGCACGGTCACCGACTCCTTGGCTCGTTGTCTGGAGTTCTGGCAATCGGGCTACTAATTGCGGCTTTGCTGTTCGAAAAGCGACGATGGTTCAAGTGGTGGTGTTTGTTCGTTCTCTTGGCCGTGATCGGACAAGGTGTGCTTGGCGGCGTTCGCGTCCGATTGGATGCGCGGACATTCGCCATGATCCATGGTTGCACGGGCCAGCTCTTTCTGGCGATTGCGACAGCTACTGCGGTGATGAGTTCGCGGTGGTGGATGCGGGCTCGGCAAGCTTTGATGGATGGCCATAAAAGTCTGCAAGCTTCGTCAAACTCCAAAAACTCAAAGTCATCCGAATCGGTGACTCTGGTCCGAACGCCAGCGACACGCACTCTTGCCCGAGCTGCGACAGTTTTGCTCGTATTCGCATACTGCCAAGTTGTCGCAGGTGCGCAACTGCGTCACGTCACCGGTGGGACGGAACCCAGCTCATTTATGGCCTTGGTTCACATTCATTTGACGCTGGCTGCCGTGGTTTTGATCGCAAGTCTGGTAGTTGCCGCCTTGGTTGCCCGTCCAAGACGCCTGTTAGGGGGTGTCAGGTCGCCAGGATTATTTATACTTGGGTTCGTCTTTTTGCAGATCTGTTTAGGTCTAGCTACTTGGATTGTGAATTACGCGGTACCATGGCAGGAATTAATGCCGGAGCTAGCGAGGTACACCATCCAAGCCAAGGGATATTGGGAGAGCGTCATCGTGACGGCTCACGTTGCCACCGGTGCACTCATCGTCAGCATGGCAACGGTGTTATGTTTGAGATCATGGCGAAGTCGAGCGGTCGCTAGCGATGTTACTAGTGCTGTAGCTCATTGAAGTTTGAATTCATCGTTGGATGAAACTGTAGAGTAAAAACTTGGAACAAACCGCCACAACAATCGTTGCACCTACCCTGGCTCAGCGCCTCTCGTTTTACATCGAGCTGACGAAGCCGCGCATTTTGCTGATGATCCTCATCACCGTTGCGCTGGCGTTCGTCGCTGCCGGAACACAAGTCGGCTTGGTTCAGTTGCTTCATGCTTGCTTAGGCACTTCATTGGTCGCCGCAAGCGCCAGCGTGATGAATCAATGGATGGAGCGTGAACGAGACGCTGTCATGATGCGGACATGCAAACGTCCGCTGCCGATGGGGCGTGTTGCTTCGAGCCAAGCGGCATGGATGGGATGGGTGCTTGTATCTGCGGGCTCGGCTTATCTAGCTCTGCTTGTAAACGTTCCCACGATGTTGGTTGGCTTGGCGACGTGGGGACTTTATGTTTGGGTCTACACACCGCTGAAGATGATCAGTTGGACAAATACGCTAGTAGGTACTATCCCCGGAGCCTTGCCTGTCTGGATGGGTTGGGCGGCGGCAGATCGAAGCTTGATGGATCCCTACGCGTGGATTCTGTAAGGAGTTTTGATCGCGTGGCAGTTGCCGCACTTCATGGCGATAGCTTGGATGTACCAAGAGCAATACGAATCGGCGGGCTACAAGATGATCTCGGTAACGGATCGCTCGGGCCGCGGAGCTTCATGGCACGCGATTCTCGGTTCGATCGCACTCATCGTCCTAGCCGTTATGGCGATTCCGCCAACGACGATCGCTACTGCAATTTTGTGTGCCTTGAACGTTGCCTTGGCCGCTTGGCAGTTGTATGCAGCGATTCGATTTGCAAAAACATTGGACCGTCCTACCGCGCGAAAGATGCTGCACGTCAGCCTCTTCCATTTGCCTCTGACTTTGATGCTGATCTCAATCTCTCTATGGGTTCGCTGAGCTGATGAACTACCTCTCACGATGGTTTTTTGTGTCGTGTGTTGGACTCGCTCTTCTCTCTTTGTTCAATACGGCGTTTGCAGCCGAGCGAAACATCATCTTCATCATTACCGATGATGAAAGTCCAACGCTTGGTTGTTACGGCGACAAAGTTGCTCGAACGCCATCGATCGATGCTATTGCCGCCGATGGCGTGTTGTTTCGAAACGCTTTCGCAACGACAGCTTCTTGCAGCGCTAGCCGAAGTGTAGTGCTAAGTGGGATGCACAATCATCGCAACGGACAGTTTGGCCATGAACACCACTATCACAAGTTCACGACCTATAAGGATGTGGCTCGACTTAGCATGCCCAACGTGCTTCGCGAGGCTGGATATCGCACAGGACATATCGGTAAGTATCACGTAGGGCCGGAAAGCGTCTACCATTTTGATACCTACATGAAAGGTAATCAGCGCAATCCGGTCGATATGGCCAAGAACTGTGAAGAGTTCATCACAGCCGACGATCCTCGCCCATTCCTGCTTTACTTTGCAACCGCTGATCCGCATCGAGGTGGAGGCGAAGATCAAACTAGTAAGCTTGAACTCAAACCTGATCTGTTCGGCAACAAGCCTAAGCGAGCCAGCTTTCCAGGCATCACCGAGCAGTTCTTCAAGCCTAGCGACGTTTCAGTCCCAGCGTTTTTGCCCGATAGTCCCGAGACTCGCGAAGAGCTAGCGCAGTATTACCAATCTTGTTCACGCGTGGATGCGGGTGTGGCCAAGTTGGTCGAGATCCTCAAGACAGCGAATCTCTACGACAAGACGTTGATCGTCTTCACATCCGATCATGGCATGGCCTTTTCAGGCGGTAAGACCACGGTTTACGAACCAGGCCTCCGCGTTCCCATGGTGGTGCGAGATCCGTATCAGTCGCAACGTGGTGTGGAGTGCACTTCTTTGGTGAGCCACATCGACATCACGCCGACTTTGTTGGACTACGCTGGTGGGCTCGATGTCTCTGCGAACAAACCAAAGAAATATGGTGTTCTAGCTGTACCTAGTTCGTCCCGTGAAGCTACGCCCAATGCGCCTCAAGAGAATGTCAACGGCGGCAAGTCGTTCGATGTCTATCATGGCCGATCATGGTTGTCTCTGTTGGCTCAACCTGAGAAGCCGCATTGGGAGACGATCTTCGCGTCGCACACTTTCCATGAGATTCAAATGTACTATCCGATGCGCGTTGTTCGCGACGCGAAGTACAAGCTGATTTGGAATATCGCGCATCCCCTGCCCTACCCTTTTGCTTCGGATCTTTGGACCGCGTCCAGTTGGCAAGCTCAGTTCAAGCAAGGTCCCGAAGCCAAGTATGGTAGAAAGACGGTTCACGAGTACATTCATCGGCCTCAGTTTGAATTGTTTGACATTCAGAATGATCCTGACGAAAGCACCAACTTGGCCAGCAAGCCCGAGTTTCAATCGGTGTTGGCTGAGTACCAAAAGAAGCTGAAAGAGTTTCAGCGATCGATGGATGACCCTTGGATCATCAAGTGGGACTACGAATAAACGCTTTGAAGAACGCAGATGCAACATGAGCCACACCGACCCTCGAGATCCCAGCCAGCTTCGTTCGGCTCGGTGGTTTCAGCCAGATGATCTACGAAGCTTTGGTCATCGATCGCGGCTGAAAGGTATGGGCGTCGATGATGCGGACTATCGCGACAAGCCCATCATCGGCATTCTGAACACCTGGAGCGACCTCAACACGTGCCACTCGCACTTTCCCCAACGCGTGGAAGAGGTTAAGCGAGGCGTGCTGCAGGCCGGTGGCTATCCAGTTGAGATTCCCGTCGTGAGTCTTGGCGAAATGCTGATGAAGCCCACCACCATGCTCTATCGCAACTTGTTGGCGATGGAAACGGAGGAGGTGCTTCGCTGCCATCCGCTTGATGGCGCTGTGTTGATGGGTGGATGCGATAAGACTGTGCCAGCTCTTTTGATGGGCGCTTTTTCTGCGGACATTCCGTCGATCTTTCTTCCCGCGGGGCCTATGTTGAAGGCTCGCTGGAAAGATAAAACTCTCGGCAGCGGTTCCGATGCTTGGAAGTACTGGGATTTGCGTCGTGCCGGCGAGTTGCCCGATTGCGATTGGCGCACGATTGAGAATTGCATCGCCCGATCGGCTGGCACTTGCATGACGATGGGGACCGCATCGACTATGGCTTGCATCGCGGAAGCGATGGGGATGACATTGCCCATGGCCAGTTCTATTCCATCGGTGGTTTCGGAGCACAGTCGTTTAGCTGTTCAAACGGGACGTCGAGCTGTTGAGATAGCTTGGGAGAACATCGTACCAAGCCGGATCATCACACAAGCATCAATGATCAACGCGATCATTACACAGTTGACGATCGGTGGTTCGACGAACGCGATTGTGCATATCATTGCCATGGCTGGTCGAGCTGGCTGTAAAGTCACATTGGATGACTTTGATCATTGGTCATCGCGAGTTCCAGTACTGGCCGACCTGCGTCCAGCGGGCCGATTCCTGATGGAAGATTTTTACAATGCCGGCGGACTGGGTGCGTTGCTGAAGCGGCTTGACGATTTGATCGACACCAGTTGCATGACTGTTTCCGGGACGAATCTCGGCCAACAGATTGCCTCAGCAGAAGTGATCGATAACGAAGTAATTCGTCCTCGCGATAATCCGCTTTCGGCAACCGGAGGGACCTACGTGCTTCGCGGCAATTTGGCTCCGCAAGGTTGTGTGATCAAGCCTGTGGCCGCCGAGCCACGGTTGCTCAAGCATCGTGGCATCGCGCATGTGTTCGAAAACTATGCCGAGCTCAAGGCAAAAATCAATACGCCCGAACTGCCTGTCACTGCTGATTCCGTAATCGTTCTAAAGTCGGCTGGCCCGTTGGGTGCTCCAGGATTTCCCGAGTGGGGCATGTTGCCGATTCCCGAAAAGCTCTTGAAAGCTGGAGTCCGCGATATGGTCCGTATCTCCGATGCGCGGATGAGCGGCACGAGCTACGGAACCTGCGTGCTGCACGTATCGCCTGAATCGCACGTCGGGGGAACGTTGGCACTTGTGCAAACTGGTGACGAAATTCTGCTGAATGTTGAAGCTAGAAAGATCGAGCTGTTGGTCAGCGAGCAAGAGATCGAGCGTCGACGAGCAGCTTGGACGCCACCGGAAAAGATTGCCAGTCGAGGCTATCTTGCAATGTTCGCCAATCATGTCACTCAAGCCCACGAGGGCTGCGATTTCGATTTCCTCGTCGGTCGCTCACCCGGAAGCGAGCCCGCGATCTTCTAGCTTTGCAGGGCGTGTGCAGCAACGTAGGGCGTGTCCTACTGAGATCGAGAATAAGCTTGCCCGAAGTTTGTTAGTCTGCACAGCGTTATTCTGACCTCGCAATACGCGATTGTGCAACTGTCTCAGTTTGCCTCGCAAAAATCGCGAGGCAAACTCAATCGTAGTTAGCAGCACACCTTACCGCTTCCCCTACTGCAGCGCAAAGACCTTCAATGCGTCCAGTGTTTGAACGATATCGGACTGAGCCACTTCGGACCAAGCCATCGAGCGGTGACGAATGATGGCCAGCTTGAACTGCTCCAGTGCCTCGGAGAAATCGACAGGCAAGCTCGGCAGCTTGGCAAACGGCGACTCCTCGATGACCTTCTCCCCGGACTCGTCTTCCCATGGAGCCAAATCATCCGAGTCGTCAGTAGTCGTGGCTGTCTCTGCGGAGACCTCGTCACCAAAGTCGGGCTCATCGTAACGCGGCCCAGTCTGCTCGACACCAAAGGGATCTTTGTCTTCAGCAATCGGGCTTTCTACTTCCGTCAGCGGTGTGAAATCTTCGTCGTCGCTGGCGCTCTTCAGGTCGGCTTCGCGTGGTTCCACTTTGGGGTCAGATCCCAAGGCCTCCCAGCGAGTGCGACGCATTTCCGAGATACTCCACTTGCTCTGCGAAGCGCCCTCGAGCCACATCTCGGCGTCATCCCAATCCAGGGCAGCTAGGAAGTGAGTCCAGTAGAGCCCCGAGTAGCTTGTGTGGCTTGCTCCAAAGCGTTCGAAGACGCGTCGTAAGCGTCCGACGTGTTGCGCCGAGACACCGCCGACGCGACGGCTCCAAGCTTCATCGGAGTAGGTTGAGGCACCGGCTTGCGAACCGATCAACGCCTCGCGCCAGTCGAGGATGATCTTGCCCTTCTCCCAATTGGTTGTGCTGATCAACGTTTCCCATCGACCAACAAACTCGCTCGACAATTCTGTCGCCTTGGGATCGTCTAAGCCCATTTCGGCGGCCGATGAAATGCTTTCAGGTAACTTCGTGTTCGTATCCATTTGACGCAGTTGTTCCAAAGAGAGTGTATTCCGTGAGCACAGTGTCGGACGAACTTCAGCTAAGGCCCTTGAGAGACGCTGCGTTGACTACCGCAGGTTCATCGCTTTGAGCTCAGCGATACAAGTCCTGTTGTGGGATCGTTGGGGCTAGCTGATGTCTCCGACGCGAGTGAGTTGTATAGCTAGGAATCGCATTATCCCAGTACCTAAAAGCCACTTTCAGTCAAATTGAAAACTAGGCCGTAGCCAAGGTACCGAATAGGCAAACTTTACAACGATCGCTCGTTCGCCAGAAATGCTCAGCCACACCACAATCGCTTCGATGGCTCTGTGGAATTCTTGTCAGCCCAGTACGCCGCCAACAAGCACCGCACCGTTACACGCCCTCGCAACCTCTTCTTCCCCCACTCCAACCTCCAACCTCCAACCTCCAACCTCCATTCCCCTTTCTTCTTTCTTCTTTCTCAAGCCTCCCGCCTCCCCCCCACCCCCCCCCCCCAACCCCCAAAAAGGGCAACAAAACCCAAAAAAACCACCACATTTTTAGTTAACCCGCGTAAAAAAA
>CAYWNG010000007.1:0-299 GCA_964458685.1 uncultured Pirellulaceae bacterium | reverse complement strand
CTCCCGCCTCCCGCCTCCCGCCTCAAGGGCCTCACAAGCCGAATAAAGCCACAGCTTTTTCGTTAACCCGGCTTAAAAATCAGCCAGGAGCGCAGGGACCCTTGACGATCCAGCCACAAATCGCGAAACTTTTCACCCTGGACATTTCGGTGCCCGCAGGACGAGGCTGCTTCAGCCTTTCCTCCTCCACCAAAATCTCCACACACAAAAACCTGCGTCGCTTTACCAGCCACGCAGCCAAAAATCGGGCGGTTAGCTCAGTTGGTTAGAGCGCAACGTTGACATCGTTGAGGTCACAG
>CAYWNG010000006.1:574-29685 GCA_964458685.1 uncultured Pirellulaceae bacterium | reverse complement strand
CTGATGAGAAATGAAGATAGGCCAGATTCATTGGGTAGATCTGCCGGACGCTGGTCACCGCAAATGAGCTTTCTGCCATCATGAGTGAAATGTCGAAACTTATTGGTGTTCCATCGTCACCCTGACGGCGTAGAAAAAAGTGATTCCTGCCATTCTCTTGCAGCAGTAGTTAGAACACGTTCGTTTTCTAAAGTCGGAATGCTCAGAACTAACGCTGGGCGAGTCTTGGCTACATGCCCCATATCAACAATCCAGACTTCACCTCTCCTCGGAATTGCCAATTGCGTCCTCTTCTTCGTCATACATTTGAAAAACAGATTCTCCAGCTAGAAGAAGCTCTTCGTCAGAAATGGGTGAATCCAACTCAGACAATTTTGCAAGTTCAATTAGCACGGCATGCTTCTCGTCTGCTGGCAATGACGAAAAGGCCCTAATGAGTTGTGTAGCGGCTTCACCCATAGATTGCTCCTTAGCGTTGGTCAATTGTAGGCTTGGGGCGACTGTAAACCAGTAGAGAATTCTTGAATTTAGCCGAGCCGAGCCATCGAAACAGTATACTTTGGGCAATTGATTTCAAACTAACTTCTTTACTCGGACATCATCCGATCTAGGCCGGTGAGTGCAACCGACCAGTCGGTTTGTCCAGACCGAAAGGTGTCCCACCAAACCATTAAGACTTCGGCGAGCGCGCGAGTTTTGTTGCTGCTGGGTTCGATGTGCCAGGCTTCGATAGCCTGAAGTAGCATCGCTCCATCGAATCTGCACAGCCCTAGCTCCTCGGCGGCGCAAATTAGCGGCGGAAGCATTGCCAGCCCAGCCACCTTCCTCAGGCGTCGCGAGTTGATCAGATCGCTGTATCTCGGACGCTCGAAGTCCAACTGGCTCAGCAGCCAACACAACCGAAGAGTTTCGGTAAGCTGTGGATGAGCGTTAGTGAGCACCGCTTCGATATGGCAACGATTGGTTTGAAGATGAGACCAGCCCATTCCTCCGATAGCCGGCGAAACCAAGCAGACTTCGGCTTGCTCGACGAATAGAGCCGGCTCGATCCATTGTCCCAGTTGGTGCCAAAGACCAGGGCCATACGCTTCCCATTGCTCGCGCAGAGGAGCTTCGCGAAGCTGTATGTCGCGGTGGAAGTTTGGCTGTTCAATCTCAGCAGCCGCCGACACCGATTGCATCGCAGCGGCTAGCTCGCTGATCAACCGATCCTGCCGAGCTGCCGGTGGTAGGCAACGGATGCAAAGTCGCTGAGCGAAATCTTGCGCACTGCCGCTATCGATCGAAAGCTGGAACGCTAAATCCCAAAATCGGTCCTCCGGAAGATCCAGCCGGCCTGCGAAGGGCGCTAGAGATGTCAGCGATTCTTGATTTTCTGGCTGTTTCAGCCGAACTAGTTGCGGAAAAACGCTGGTGCAATAGGCTAGATGCAAAGCTGAAAGTCTGGCGTTGGCCTTCCAAGCGAGCTGAATCACTAACCCCTCCTTTTGCTAGCACGAACCTACTTAAAGCTGATCCGAACTGCCCAGTGGAGCCATTTCGGACGTACCAAGCATGTTTTGCTGGCTGGAAAACGATTGATTTTGACGATTTTTCGCCGGTCTTCCCCATTTTTCGGCAGTACAAAGTCGAAAGAGGGCAGACAGTCCGAAAATGAGGTTGCCTTATTTGCTAAATCCGGTACTATCTTCGGCCTATCTAGCCAAAGATACAGTGAGATTCAAGTAGAAAATCAGTAGAACATTTTAGCGATATGACTACGAGCACGACAGAATTCAAAAAAGACGCAATTGCAGGTTTCGCACGTTCTGGGACGGACACCGGTTCATCAGCGGTTCAAATCGCAATTCTGACCAAGCGGATTAATCACCTGACCGAACACATGCGTTCAAATACCAAAGACTATTCTAGTCGACGCGGTCTTCTGGCCATGGTAAGTCGTCGACGTAGCTTGCTGGACTATGTGCGTCATCATGACCCACAACAATACCTAGACTTGATCAGTCGCTTGGGTATCCGCAAGTAGTTTCGTTCGAGTTCTGCCGTTTACCGGATTGAGCTTGGTATGCCATTTGATGGTTGCCGAGCTCGCTTTGGCATCCAGGCTTGGGCTATCTGTAATTGGCTAGGCACGTCCCAACCTTTCGAGCGTTCCGAAGACCGTTTTTCGTGTGATAGCGGTCTTGCGAGGGAACGCGCAGCCGAGAAGGAGTGCGCGGTTAAATTGCTCGGCATGAGCATCCCGTTGTCCTACCAGTGATTAACTCGCTGTGTTTCTTTTCACAGTTAGTTGCTCCACCGGGCATTTTGCCAAGGCTGAGACTCATCGGCTGAAACAAAACTGGGGATTCAACATCGGGAATCATCGCTGGCCTCTACTCTTTGTGCCTTGGTCATGATGCCTGTAACCGCCTTTTGTAGACAGGGCTGTTGAAACTGAGTTGGGTCATGGGATGATGAAGTTTGCAAGTTCATTTTGTTGTGTGATGTCATTAGTTGTTTGTGTAGTTTTGTGAATGAGGAAGTAGAAGTGAAGATTCGAGTAGAAAAGCAAATCGGTGGCCAAGTCCTATCGTTTGAAACGGGCCAGATTGCCAAGCAAGCCTTGGCCAGCGTGTTAACACAGTATGGTGACACCGTCGTGATTACGGCAGTCGCAACCGGACCATCGCGTCCTGGAACCGATTTCTTTCCATTGACATGCGACTATCGCGAGCGCATGGCTGCTGCAGGAAAGTTCCCCGGCGGTTTTCTTAAGCGTGAAGGTCGACCCACAACCAAAGAGACTCTGACAAGTCGCTTGATGGACCGACCGATTCGTCCTCTGTTCCCTGATGGGTTCAACGACGAAGTGCAAATTCAAGCTCTGGTACTCAGCAGCGATCTTCAGACCGACGGCGACATCTTGGCCATGAATGGTGCTGCTGCAGCGCTCATGATCAGCTCGCTGCCCTTCCAAGGCCCTTTGGCCTCGGTTCGAGTTGGCAAGATTGATGGTCAGTTGGTGATTTTCCCAACAGCCGATCAACTCGAAGAGAGCGAATTGGATTTGATTATCTCTGGTAACGAAAAGTCGATTCTGATGATCGAAGGCTTTTCGCAAGAGATGCCAGAAACAGAAATGGCTGAAGCGATTTCTTTCGCTCACAACGTGGTCCGCGAAATCATCGGCTTGATGAATGAATTGGTCGAGCGAGTTCGCCCCACCAAGATCGAATTCGTTGCGCCTCCAAACAATGGCTTGTTGGACCGACTCAAGAGCACATATTGGGATCGTTACCGCCAAGCCAAGACCACCGATGGCAAGTTGGCTCGCGCGGAAGCGGTTGCTGCAGTTAAAGCTGCTGCCTTGGCCGATTTCATTCCTGACAAGAATGCCGAAGGAGCGATCAGCGAAGTTGACTTTAACGTCGCTTGGCACAAGCTCGAATTGGCAGTCGTTCGCGAATTGATTCTGACGGGTACTCGACCGGACGGACGCGATCACACCAGCCTGCGACACATCGAATGCGAAACAGACGTATTGCCTCGCACGCACGGTTCAGCCATTTTCCAACGCGGTGAGACTCAAGCTCTGATCACTGTGACTCTGGGAACAAGCCGTGACGAACAGCGTGTCGATGGTTTGGTCGAAGAGTACAGCAAGAAGTTCATGCTGGACTATAACTTCCCATCCTATTCGGTTGGTGAGTGCCGTCCGATTCGTGGCCCTGGTCGTCGTGAAATTGGTCACGGTGCCTTGGCCGAGCGATCGGTGGCTCCAGTTGTTCCAGATCCAGATGATTTCCCATACACCATTCGCGTCATCAGCGACATCATGGAATCCAATGGTTCCTCGTCGATGGCCAGCGTTTGCGGAGCGACCCTGGGCTTGATGGCCGCAGGTGTCCCACTAACCAACCCAGTGGCTGGTATCAGCATCGGCTTGGTTAAGGACCACGATCGTTGGGTTCTGCTAACCGACATCATCGGTGACGAAGATCACTTTGGCGACATGGACTTCAAGGTTGCTGGAACGCCGCAAGGTATTACCGGCATTCAGTTGGACCTGAAGATCGACGGCATCAGCGACGAGATCATTCGCGCGACTCTGAAGCAAGCTCGTGAAGCTCGCATGGAGATCTTGCGAAAGATGCTCACTGCGATCCCACGGCCTCGCACTGAAACCAGTCGCTTTGCTCCACGCCTTCTCAAGACCAAGATCGATCCAGAAAAGATTGGTCTCTTGATCGGCCCTGGCGGCAAGAACATCCGCGCGATTCAAGAGCAAACTGGAGCGACTATCGATGTCGACGATGACGGTACCGTTATCGTTGCGGCAGTCAACGCTGACAGCGCCAAGGCAGCGATGACTCGCGTCGAAGCTTGCACCGCAACCGCTCAGATCGGCAAGATCTACGACGGTATCGTTAGCAGCGTACGTGACTTCGGTGCCTTCGTAGAGATCCTTCCAGGTCGCGATGGATTGGTTCACATCAGCGAACTATCCAACGGCTACGTTTCCAGCGTCGACGATGTTTGCCAAGTTGGCGATCCAATGAAGGTCTTGGTCATCGATATCGACGAGCAAGATCGCGTTAAGCTGAGCCGACGACGCGCGTTGGAAGAGTTGGGCGTAGAAGACCCATTCGCTCAAGCCAGTGAAGGCGGCGAAGACTCGGAAGAACGCGTTGAACGAGCCGAGCGTGGGGATCGCGGCGGTGACCGTGGCGGCGATCGCGGTGGACGTGATCGCGGCTTCTCGGATCGCGGTGGTGACCGTGGCCCTCGTCGTGGCGGCGGAGGTGGTGGCGGACGCGGTGGTCGCGGTGGTGGCGGCGGACGTCGCTAACACAGCTTCCATTGGCTGCACTAAGCTAAGTTGCTTTTGGGCTAAGTTGCTTTTGAATTTTGAATCAGCCTCCCGCAATTCGATGAACGGCGGGAGTGCTACAATCCAGGGAAGACACAGTGCAAAGGTCGTTGAGTTAGTTCGCTTCGGCCTTTGCCACGTCTATCAGCCGCCAGTAGTTGAGTTCTTTGTAGTACCCATTCGTTCTACAAGACCGCCAACCGCTTCGCGGCTGATTTGTTTTCCGACTTGCTTTTTCCATCGACTCAATCACCTTTCAGCAAGGCAACACGAATATGTTGAACGTTGGAATCGCCGGTGTTGGCTTCATGAGCTGGATTCACTATCTGGCCTACCAGCGAAGTACTTCTGCAAAGCTGGTTGCCTTTTGCTCTCGCGATCTCAAAAAGCGTAGTGGCGATTGGTCCGGCATTCAGGGAAACTTTGGCCCCCCGGGCTCGCAGGTGGACATGAACGGACTGACCGCCTACGAAACTCTGGAGGAGATGCTTAGCAATCCTTCGATCGAAGTAGTCGATATCTGTCTTCCGCCTAGCCTGCATGTCGAAGCAGCCTGCAAGTCATTGGCCGCCGGTAAGCATGTGCTGTGTGAAAAGCCTTTAGGCTTGAACACTCAGGAGTGCGACGAAATCTTGGCGGCTGCAAAGAAATACAATCGGCAAGTCCTGGTCGCGCAAGTGTTGCCCTACATGGGCGAGTTCCAGTATGCCTACCAAGCCGCATTGGCCGGCACGTTTGGCAAGCCACTGCGAGCTCACTTCAAGCGAGTGATCTCGCCTCCAGATTGGATACCGGACTTTTACGATCCTCAAAAGGTTGGTGGACCGCTGATCGACTTAATGGTTCACGATGCTCACTTTGCAAAGCTACTCTTCGGTATGCCTCGCCGCGTCATGTGCTCGGCTGAAATGAAAGACGGCTTAGTCAAGTTTTGCCACACGCTGATGGAATACGACACGCCCGGAGTCTTTGTCGCAACATCGGGAGGAGTGACCGATCAAAAGGCACGCCCGTTCTGCCACGGCTTTGAGATTCACTACGAACACGCAGTCATGCAATTCGAACTTTCGGTACAACCGCAGGGCGTGGAAGTGATGCCGCTTGCCGTCTTGCATCAAGATGGAACAGCCACCAAGCCGCAATTGACCGCTGGTGACGATGTCTCGGGCTTCTGTGCTGAGATCGATGACATGGTTAGCTCGATTCAATCCGGGATGCCACAACCAAGATTGAGCGTCCAACACGCTCGCGATGCCATCCACATTTGTCAGTGTTTGCAAAAGTCTGCTGAATCCGGCCAATGGGTCTCCTGTAGCTAGACCCGATCGACCGCTTCCAGTTCCAGCGATGGCGACAACTCCTTCAACTCAACTTCCACAGATCATGCCTTCATCGACCGACTCTGCAAAATACGAACCTAAGCAACTCATGCCGATGGATCCGCATATCACCGACATTCAGCCCGGTGGTGGAATTGTCATTGGCATCGAGCAGTTCTGGGGCAAGATCCGCCGGGCTTACCTGAGCACGTTTCGATCAGGTTATGTTCGACGCATGGAAGCCTGTCGACAAGGCTCGCACAATCCTTGCCCGCATCCTGTGCTTGATCCTCGAGACTTGAAGTTCTATCGCAATCAGGGCGGTTATTTTTGGAAGCCCGAAGACGATCCATTCACTTGGCGAAGTCGCTTGCCCTTCGCACGCGATGGATTGGCGGAACTGCTACTGATGGGCGGTGGATGGTTTGCCGCCACTCTTTTCTTTGCGTGGACAGCAACGATTACGACCGGCGTGCTTATGTGGATTCTCGGGTTGCTGGCAGTAACCTGTTTCGTTTTCACAGTCTTGATTGTTTGGTTTTTTAGGAATCCCAATCGGTCAGTTCCCACTGGCAGTAATCTTGTCATCGCTCCTGCCGATGGAACCATCTCGGACATTGAAGAGATTGCACATGACGACTATATCGGTGGTCCAGCGCTCAAGGTTGGCATCTTCTTGTCGATCTTCAACGTGCACATCAATCGTTCGCCTGTAGCATGTCGCGTGATTGGCTTGAAGTATCAGCCCGGCAAGTATCTCAACGCGCTCCGTCCTGAATCGGCTCGCGAGAACGAGCAAGTCGCTGTACTCATCCAAGCCGACGGATCAAACCGCCCCATGATCGTCAGGCAGATCACTGGCGCAATCGCTCGTCGCATCGTCTGCTGGGTCAAGCCGGGAGACACCTTAGCCGCTGGCGAGCAGTTCGGAATGATCAAGCTTGGCTCGCGAACTGAAATTCTTGTGCCTCGAGAATCGGGCATAGAAATCATGGTTCGCAAAGGCGACAAGATTAAGGCCGGCTCTACTGTGCTGCTCAAGATGCCTTAGTCGTTCAACCAGAAGTCAACGATCTCTAGAGCAGGTCAGTAGCGGAATTTGTTTAACGGTGTTTAACGGCAAGCCTTAGGCGACTGTTCTTCTTACGACCCACAGAATCACTAGAAGAATCGAATAAGGAACGCAGTCGCCTGCGGCTTGCCGTTAAACGAACTCTTCTCAATGCGTTAATGAGGGAATCAAGTCACGTCCTCGCCCTTCACCGGTTAGAATGAGAAGGAACGTTGTAACTGGATGGAGGCATGATATGTGTATCGCTCGCTTCTCAATCGCTTTAACCTTCTTGCTCGCAGCAATTGAACTTTTAACAACGACAGTTGTTCATGCAAGCGAGCCTCAGTTGCTTGCCGGAGCAGCGGTGGCGGATGTAACGCCGCGCGAGCCTGTGCCGATGTGGGGCTACGGCTCGCGACATGGCACACTCTCCAAGGGTACGCTCGACCCGCTGAAGGCCACCGCCTTAGTGTTGCAAGTTGGCAAACAGAAGCTGGCCATTGTCGGCTTGGATCTCGGTCGTTCTCCCGCTGAAGAATCCTTGCAACGCATCCGCTCTCAGATCAAAGAGAAGGCTGGAATCGAGACCTCCTTCATCGCGGGTTCGCACACTCACCATGGCCCCGTGCTTGAACTCACAGACCAACCTGGAAAAGGACAGCGAAGGTATGATGCCGCAATTCGCTATTACGAACAGATGGAAAAAGCCATTGTGCAATCCATCCTGGACGCCAACGATCGATTAGTTCCGGTCTCTGTGGGCACTGGTCGCATCGAACTGGACGGATTCAATCGCAACCGACACAGCAAGATTCAGCCGATTCCCGTTGACCGTAGCCTCGCACTTTTGAAGTTGGACAGCATTGAAACGAGAAAGACGGTAGCCGTTCTGGTTAACTTTGCAGCGCACCCCACAAGCATACCCGATGAGACAATGGAGTTCTCTGCGGATTACGTGGGTGCCCTTCGAAGCGAATTGGAATCCAAAGTTGGCGGAATCGCCGTGTTCATGCAAGGAGCTTCAGGAGATCTTTCGACGAACCGTGGACCACATGGCGACCACATGCAGTATGGTCGAGCGTTGGGGAATGAAGCCGCGAAGTTGGCAGTTCAGATCGAGATGAAGCCTGTCGAAAGGCCTTCAATCAAGGTCAAGGAAGATCGCTTCACCTTTGAGTCCCGAACCGACTTTCGCAATCCGCTTGTTCGAACGGCCTATTCCGTTGCCTTCTTTCCAGAGCTTATCGCCAACTTCGTGGATGAGTACGCCAATGGAATTCGGCCACGAGTTACTGTGGCGGTAATCAACGACAAAATCGCATTCGTCGGTGCCTCGGGCGAGTTCTTTTGTGAACACGCGATACGACTCCGAGAACGCGCCAGAGTGGATCAACTGTTCTTCTTTGGTTATTGTAATGGGTACCACCAGTACTTCCCAACGATCGAAGCGGCCGCTGAAGGCGGTTATGGTGCCGATAATCAAGTCGCTCCTGCAGCAGTCGGTGCGGGCGAACAGATGATGAATGCAGCGCTGGAGTGGATATTTCGCTTGCAGGGGGCCAAGCTTTGAATTTAGAATCAGGAACTATGGCGACGAAAAAGTCGTTCTTCATCTCTGACTTGCATCTGTTTTCACGCCGGTCCTCTGCGCCGAAATGGGAGAGTGCCTTTCGGTCGTCCGTCCAACAAGCCCACACCTTTGTGCTTGGCGGCGACATCTTCGACTTTCGTTGGAGCACGCAAGCGACCTTAGACCATGCCATCGAGGACAGCATCGACTGGCTCAAACGATTGCTGGACTTAAACCCCAGTTGCAACTTTCACTATCTGCTCGGCAATCACGATTGCCACCCTGCGTTTGTTGAGGCTCTGCAGAAGCTGGCCGATTCGACTGCGCACATGGTTTGGCATCGACACTTTCTCCGACTGGATGATTGCGTCTTCCTGCATGGAGACATAGTTGACGCCAGAGTTCGCATAGGGGAAGACTGCGATGAAGTGCTGGATGCTAAGCGGCTTGCAGGGGAACTACGCGATCCTCCCAACGCTCTTTCGCACGCGCTGTATGATGTAGCTGTGCGGGCCAGAGTGCACAGATTGGTCGTGCAACTGGCTAAGCCTAATGAAATGGTATTGAGAAGGCTTGTTCGTTACTTGGACAAGCATGACTTGAGTAGTGCCACGGGGGTCAATCGAGTCTACTTTGGCCATACCCATCGTCCGGTCAATGCGGTTCTTTATTCTGGGATGCGATTTTACAATCCTGGGGCAACCATCAAAGGTCTGCCCTTCAACGTCATCGAAACCGAAACGCCACCGTTGTCTATCTCGCAATGGAAGTAACTATCGATTACTGGTTAACACTTCAATCGATCCTCTTTCCCAATCTACTGGGCGTCATCGATGCATTGATGACGTTTCAATACTGGGGCAGTATCAGTTTTGTAGTGGGACTGATTCTGCAAGTGATGGTGGCGTTGCGTGTGATCATGGGTAAACGCGGCGTGGGAGAAACGTTGGCGTGGGTCATCTTGGTTCTCGGCTTGCCACTTGGCGGATGGATACTTTATCTGTTGATTGGGGAGCTTCGCTTAGGCGCATCCAGAGCCCGCCGGTTTCAGCAACTCACTGTTTCGATACAACAACGTCTGAAGGTCCTCGAGCCATTGGAGGCGCTGCTTGATTGGACAAAGGTTGATGCTCGATTTACACAGTTGGCTCGAACTGGCCGCGGCACACTCAACTTTCCAGCGTTACCAGGCAACCAACTCGAGCTTATTGGCGATTGGCAGCAAGTCTTTGATCAGTTGATTGCAGACATCGATGCAGCAACCATCAACTGTGACCTTCAGTTCTACATTTGGCATCCTGGTGGGCGAACAGCCGAAGTCGTTGCCGCTCTTGAGCGAGCGCGCCAGCGCGGAGTGCACTGCCGAGTCTTGGTTGACTCCCTGGGGAGTTGGAAGTTCTTGAAAAGCGACGAGGCTAAGCGCTTGGAAGCTGCTGGAGCACAGGTCCGCGAGGCGCTTCCAAGTCGACTTTGGCGGTTGCCGTTTGTGCGCTACGATCTGCGCATGCATCGCAAGCTGGTTTTGATTGACGATCGAATTGCATGGACCGGCAGCTTGAATTTGATCGACCCTCGCTACTTCAAACGCGATGCCGGTGTGGGACAATGGATCGACGCGATGGTTCGAGTTCAAGGGCCCGTTGTAGAAAGTCTGGCAATCATCTTTCAAACGGACTGGCAATCGGAAGTCGACGACTCTCAGACGTTACCGGACTTAACCAACTGTGACCCACCCACTCCCAACGGCACCAGCGTTGTTCAAGCACTACCAAGCGGACCTGCGTTTGCTGTCGATGCCATCGAACAGATCTTACTCACCGCCGTTTACTCGGCGCGACAAGAGTTAGTCATCACATCGCCGTACTTCGTCCCCAGCGAATCGCTGTCCATGGCCCTCGCTTCTGCGGCGCAACGAGGTGTGGAAGTAACCGTCGTAGTACCTGCTAAAGTCGATTCCAAATTGGTCCGATATGCTAGCCGCGCTCTACGCGATCGTCTGTTGGCTGCGGGTGTGCGACTCGCATTCTTCAAGGGCGGTCTATTACATACGAAGAGCTTAACGATCGATGGAACGACGAGCCTATTTGGAACGTTGAACATGGACCCACGCAGCTTGAGGTTAAACTTCGAGCTCACCTTGGCAATCTACGATCCAGTGTTTACGAAACAGTTGCGTTCGTTGCAGCAGAGCTACATGGATCAATCGACGGGCATTGAAATTGATCGCTGGCGTCGCCGAGGCTTCGTCACTCGACTACTTGAGAACATCGCGAAGCTGCTAAGCCCTCTGCTTTAGTTTCGTTCAGCAGTAAGCAACTTCGTTTAACGGCAAGCCGTAGGCGACTACGCTCCTTACGCGATTCTTTGTCTCGGAAGAAGAACAGTCGCCCGCGGCTTGCCGTTAAACGCCGTTAAACGAATTCCGCTCTGACCTGCGCAAGTGATCGATGACTCACTTCGGATAGATAGTGAACTTCTTTTCTTGATCGACAGCGCGAAGTTGAGCGGCCTCACAAACTTTATTGATCAAGTCTCTCGGCGATGTGTCTTTAACCTTCAGTTCAATCAGGCGACTGCGATGCTGCGATGTGCACTCGTCCGACCACACGATAGTGAACCCCAGCTTCTGCGAGAGGTTGTTGAGCACCGCTTCCACCGGGACTGGCGCTGCCAATTCGAATGTCAACAGTTGCTCTTTGGGAGTCTTGTCGGTCCGTTTGGGCTTCGGTGGTGACAGAACCTCCAAGTGCAAGTTCGTCTCGCCACGAACCTTGACAGTACTCTTGCCTGTTTGTTCGATGGTACCAGCCGGGAAAGAAGTTCGAAGCTCTGTAATGGCTGCTGGCGAAAGAGTGCGTTGATAGGAGTCTGTCCATGCAATCTCCTCGCTGAGCGGTACGATCTTTAGCTTGACAGGCTGCCCCGAAGCGGCCGATGCGGATTTCGTGTCCATAACCGCCTGAAGATCAAATCCCGCGAGTAAAAGCGTGAGTTGCGTAGCGAGAGAACACGGTGGCAATTTCCCTGCGTGCCAAAGATCGTGAGGGATTGTCGCGTTGTCGAACTCCACGTTCCAAACTTGGGAAATGATCTGCAGCATTTCACCGCTTGAAGTGATATCGGGCCAAGCTAGTTCTTTGCTCTCAGTTGCCCCTGCCTTTTTGCTGCTGGACAACTGTCCATGAAGAACTACTGCTGATCGCTGAATTCTGGCAAGTCGATTCGCTGGAGCAAGAACATAGACGTTTTCGACCAGACCGCCTTGAACACCACAAGCTAGCGAGATGCGAGACAGCTCGCCACCAAGCGTCGATGAACTATCCGGCTTGGTAAGGCTGACAGCCTGCTCTTTATCGATACGACGATCAATCCAAATTGGAATTTGATAGTGAGCCTGGACATCATCAATTACTAGCTGCAAAGGCTTCTCCGACCAAAGTTGGCAGTTTTGATGAACCTTGGCCAAGGCTTCACGACTTGTGGGTAAGAGCAAGAGGTTATCTTTGTTGCGATTCTCTTGAGCATGCGTAGTCGACTGTATCGATGTTGAAACAAAGACGATAAAATACGCCAGCGCGAAAGTGACTTTTCTTACCACATTTGAACTTCCGGTGATCACGTTAAGTTTAACCCTTGCAGAATCGTGGTACATCACGTTTCGAATTGAACGAGTCACACGGAGAAATACAGTCCAAAAGCACTAACAGCATATTAGCTCAATTCGCCTATAACGTCCATTTGCCATGGCCGTTACGCATTGATTGCATCACGACACTTACGCTTCGGGTTGTGATTAAGGCTGCGACCGAGCGCAGTATCCAAATCTCTATTTCCGTAAAGTCAAATTGCTTTTCTTCGTGAATAACACTCAACTCACTCGACTTTAACGATTGTATCGATTGATCGGTTTGCAGAGAGTCGCGAACGCGCGAGGGAGGGTTTTGACAAGCAAAATTCAGGAAAAATGGCTCTGCAACACGCTGATCGCGAGTGGAAGATTTGCCCACTCTTCGTAGCTGACTATACTGAGAACCTGCCCAAAGAAATGGAGTTCCGAACGCTGAGCACCGCAAGAATTGTTAGCGGTGAACGTCCGACAACCTGCCCTGTGGAAGTAAACCGTGTCCGAATACTCCTCCCGTCAGTCCGTCCTGGTAAAGTTCTACCAGCGTTACTTATCTGACGGAGATACACCACTATTCATCACAGCTATAGCCCAAATCTACTCGTCAGCCACTCTGGAAAGGCTACTGCGAGTTGGCGACATTCATGCCCGACGCGCCGCAGCATTGGCGCTAGGATTGCTGGGAACATCAACGTCAATTGCCAAGCTTGGGCCGCTGCTTTGTGCCAGTGACCGCAAGCTACGCTTAGTGGCAGATGATGCTCTTCGCGCGATTGCGTCGCGCGAAGGATCAGCTCATGAACGTCACACTTTGGAACGAGTCATCCGCCTGAACGAATGCAGCAGTTTCGAGAAGGCGATTGAATTATCGACCGAATGTATTGACGCCACGGGAGGCACGAGCGAGCTTTTTCATCAACGATCCTTGGCGATGTTCCAATTGGATTGCATTGGCCAAGCGATTGAAGATTGTCGCCAAACTTTGAAGCTGAATCCTTTTCACTATGCAGCCATGGTCGGGTTAGGGCACTGCTTCTTGGATCAAGGCGACTTAGTCGATTCGCTGTTCTGGTTCCGCCAAGCCCTAGACATCTATCCCGATCTGGAACCCATCCGCATCCAAGTGCGCCGCCTAGAAAAGGCAATTCAAGAGCTTTAACCGAGCCGATGATGTAAGCGCCCGAATGGCTACTTCGAAACGTATGCCATTCGTTCCGGTTTGTCACGCCGATTGACTGGGCTCGCAAGAGGCAAGAGGACAGGCATACCTGAAAATTCTAAAAAGGGAATTTACTGAATCGCAAATGACTTCCCGAGAACTCAATCAAGGCTCGGGTAGTAACACCCATCGATACGGTGCCCATGGCCAGCACGCCAATTGAATATCCGAGAGATACGGCCAGCACACCTGCGGAAAGAAAAATACTTAGGCTGCAAACTCCGAAGGATACCAACCCAGTAGATATTACTCCCAGTGAGAAACAGCCGAATGCTTGGGGGCCGATCGCAAGAACTCCTGTAGCCTTCCTGCCAAGTGCAACAACGCCAACAGCCTCATCCGCGACACAAATAAGCGGTAGTCCAAACAGCTTGAATCTAGTTTGGAAGAGAACATTCCTACAGGCGATAGATGGAGCGATGAACCGCAATATGGCTCTGAATGTTGGAAAATAAGGGGAAGTTTTTGTGACCGAAACCTCCATATTGAACTCGTCCGTCACCGATTTTTCTTTCATCATTCGCTCCGAATGAACTAGTGGATCAGCTCAGCCTTCACCGTGTTAATGTAATTGCCCTTAAGCTTCTCTGTGTTGCCTATTGTTTTGTGTTAGTATTTAGTTTTGCTCAGTGATCCATTCAAAGCCCATAAAGAGGTAATTCGAAGGCGCGGCCACACGCTTTTTTCGAGGAAAGGGAAGAGATGAAGCAGGTAATCGGAAACTCGTTCTTTATCCTCCTGACTTCGATTGTATATGGCGTAGGACTTGCCAGTTGGTTGCTTTCGGAGCTTAGTTTAGGCCTTCCGGTCAGACGTCCACTCAGTCCAACGGGTGTTTCTGTCGTATTGGCTGTTTGGCTAGTCCTATGGATCAGCTACTTCGCATGGATTTTCTTCATTAAGGGCAATTGCGGTCGAGTGTTGCTAAATTGTGGGTTTCATCCCCTTCGACTGCAATTTCTAGGCGGGCCTTTTTTTATTCTCGTCTTCTCCGTTTTTTCCTCGAATTCCAATAGATCAATTCTCGTAACTGCCGTATTTGGGCTGACTATTTCACTGATGTTTCTTCACCTGTCTTTGGGACAGCTTCGACTCACTGACAAAGGTATTTGGAGCTATTGGAGCCTTGTGAAGTGGGAGTCAATCACATCGTGGGAGTGGGCTGACGAATCACGCCCAAAGTTGCTGCTACACACGAACTCCAAGATACCTTTTTGCAATTTTGAATCGATTTGCGTTCCAGAAGAATTTCGCGATCAGGTTGACGCGCAGCTTTCAGAGAATCTGGGGACAAGCGGACATAAGCCTAGCGTCACGGTTAACGATAGTCTGTAGGCATAACACCACTCGTTCGTGCTGAACGCCTAGAAACCTTGGCTCGTTCTATCCGCACTGCAGAATCAGCCACGTGTTTTCGAAATGCTGTTCTCGCAGATCTGCTTCTCGTATCCAGAAGTAAATCCTACCAAGGTCGCCCCACATCATACCGGCGTCGTCGTCTGAATCGACTTGCAATAGGAGTTTCCAGTCGCTAGCTCCTTTCTGCAATGTCTCTCGTCTTGGATCTTCATATCCTGAGGCATCTCCGCAATAGAGGCCATGAGTAACCAATTGGCACTCCAGCTCCATTGGGTTCTGTACGCAATCGGCATGGCCACCGATTCGATGAACCGGACCTACTATTTGTGATTGATCCGATTCAAAATACTCGAACAGCTTATCTCGCTCTTCTTCCGACAACTCTGGTTGATAGTGGATAGACCAAGCGTCAGGCAGATTCACCGCCGGATAGAAATCAACTGCGCAGCACTTGTACCAACCCATTTCCGGCATATCATCCGGCGCTTGGATACGAGTCAGACTGTTCGGCACTTGTTGAGTATAGAGCACTACGGCGCTGCCGCGATCTTGGGGATCGAACCCCCAAGTTCTCTGCTGACTATCGTAAAAGAACAAGAGACTTCCGCCTTGAGGCAAAGGGATGTCCACCTCCTCTAGCGGCAGATCATCCAGGTTGAACTGCGAAATAAAGGACAGTGGTGAGTCTTGGTATCGCGGCCAAACGAATCCCGCCGGAACATCAGGACAACCACCAATGCGACTAGAACCGATTGGTAGTGAATCTAGCGCACATCCGCTTGTCTTGATTCGTAAAGACCTTCGGAGTTGTGATTTCACGCGGGCAGATAGCTTATCAAACTTTGAATTTTCCATTGCGAGCTTTCGAAGATGACCTGGTAGGGTCGGTTGAGGTACGAAACCCACCTTGGGACGACCGCATGCAAATCACATCCTCTCGGCGTTTAGCAAAAATGGCGTGTTACGAGGTCAGATTACTTGAGTTTAGAGGCTTAACCTTCGTTTCCTTACTTCCACGGCGCAAAGCGAACTAGCATGCGACCTCTACACTCGCCCTGTATTACTGAAATACTCTCGCCGTGGGTTTCGTGCCTCAACCTACCCTACGAAACTCAGACTCAGTTTTGCTCTAAGCGATGATCTCTTTGATTGGGTCGATGTGTTCGACACCGACTAGCTTTTGATCGAGGCCGCTGTAGAAGTAGCTCAGTCGGTTCGGATCAAGTCCAAGCTGATTGAGGATCGTGGCGTGAAGGTGCTTGACGTGCAGCGGTCGTTCCACGGCTGCAGCGCCGAGCTCATCGGTGGTACCAACGCTGACTCCGCCTTTAATGCCGCCTCCAGCCATCCACATAGTGAAGCCGTATGAGTTGTGGTCTCGGCCTGACCCCTTGGCGTACTCTGCCGTGGGTTGCCGCCCGAACTCACCGCCCCAAACGACAAGCGTTGAATCCAAGAGTCCACGCTGCTTGAGATCCTTAAGCAAGGCGGCGATCGGCTGATCGGTGGCTCCCGCGTGTTTGTTGTGGTTGTTTTCTAGATCGCCGTGAGCGTCCCAATTGTCATCGTTGTGCGCGCCACCACTGTAAAGCTGAATACAGCGAACTCCACGTTCGACCAAGCGTCGTGCAATCAAACATCGTCGACCGAAGTCGGCAGTCTTCGCATTGCCAACACCGTAGAGCTCAAGAGTCTGTGCGTCTTCCTTGCTCAGATCCACCGCCTCAGGGGCAGTCTCTTGCATTTTGAACGCGAGTTCATAACTTGCGATTCGAGAATTCAAATCATCATGCCCAGACCTCGCGGCCGCATGTCTTGCATTCATACTGGCCAACGAATTCAACATTTCGCGTTGAGCCGATCGAGTCATGCCCTCGGGTGCGTTGAGATCCAAAATCGGAGATCCCTTGCCACGAAGCACTGTGCCTTGATAGGTCGCAGGCATGTAGCCCGCCGACCAATTCTTGGCTCCACTAATCGGTCCACCAGTGGGATCGAGCATTACTACAAAGCCAGGCAGATTCTCGTTCACAGTCCCCAGACCATAGTTGACCCAAGAACCTAGAGCAGGCGAGCCGCTGAGAATCTTACCAGAGTTCATCATCAACATGGCCGACCCGTGAATGGGTGAGTCGGCCGTCATGGAATGTAGGAATGCGATATCATCAACACATCCAGAAAGATGCGGGAAGAGATCGCTAACCCATTTACCACACTGACCATATTGCTTGAACTTCCATCGGGGTTCGACGATTCGACCTTCATTGCGATGGCCACCGCGACCAAATGTCTTGACAGTGATCGTCTTCCCGTCCATACCAACCATGTTGGGCTTGTAGTCAAACGTGTCGATGTGGCTTGGACCACCGTACATAAACAGGAAGATGATACTCTTGGCTTTGGGGGCAAAGTGAGGCTGCTTCGACGAGCCGCGTGGGCTGCTATCGGACTCTGCGGCCTCCAGTCCATGTTGCTGAAAGAAATCATTGCCCAGCAAAGTGCTTAGCGCTACGGCTCCAAATCCCGCACCACTTTGCCAGAGGAACTCTCGGCGAACACGGCGACAAAAACTGCCCTGAGGTTGGTTCATGGGAATATTCCAGCTTGTGAGAGTTGAGGGCTACGAAGGGCTACGACCGTCGATAAAATTCAAGGCTACTAATCAACAAAGATGAACTGATTCAAGTTGAGTGCCACGAGTGCCATATTTCTTCTCGCAATCGCTTCACTCTGTCCCTCTTTTGTTTTCAGTCGCTCGACCAGCGATACCAATTCATCAATGTCAGCTTGTGCGGCAGACTTGGAGCCCACCAACTCAAGACATCGCGACGCTTGCTTGCGCAGATCAGATCCGACTTCTTGCGTTACGCGATCTAGGAGATGTTGAGCTTGCTCCTGCATCCACTGGCTGTTGAGCATGGTCAGCGCCTGACCGGGTTGGACCGTTAGAAATCTAGCTTCGCAACTGGTATCGGTTTCGGGGAAGTCAAACACCGAGAGCATTGGTACCGGCAGCGAACGCTTGACGTGAACGTAAACGCTTCGACGAGCCTGTTGAGCGATTGAGGAGCGTTCCCAGTTCTTGCCAGGCTGTGACTGACTTGCCAGGACTTCCGCCGAAAGCGTTGGATACATTGGCGGCCCAGACTGTTCATGGTTCAATTGTCCCGTCACCGACAACACACTGTCGCGAACTTGTTCGGCACTTAATCGCTTGAGATTCTGTCGCCAGAAAAGATTGTTGGTTGGATCTAATTCCAGCGATTTCGCGAGACTTTCCGAACTACGACGATATGTCGACGACAGGAGAATCGTGCGATGGATGTGCTTTAAACTCCAACCGCTTCGAATCAACTCACCAGCCAGATAATCCAGCATCTCTGGATGTGTTGGTGGATCGCCCATCAGTCCAAAGTTATTCGGGCTGCGCACAATTCCGCGACCGAAGTAGTGTAGCCAAATTCGATTGACGATCACGCGTGCAGTCATCCAGTTCTCATCGGAGGCCAGCCAATCAGCCAACAACCGTCGTCGTCCAGCACTCTTAGCACCTTCAGGCATGGTAGGAAGCACTGGGGAGCCTCCACCCAACAGCTCCGGAAACGCTGGCTCAACGGGTGGGCCTTCGTTTTGCGGGCTTCCACGATTGAGAACAAAGGTTGTAGGTGGCTTCGCGTCCAGCTTGGCAAGTCCCAATGTCATTACTCGCGACGGCAACGACTTTTTGTGACTCAGCGCTTGCTGATGCTCTTGCTTCATCGAGCTGTATTCGGTCCACGTTGATTCGTCCATAAAGCTCTGCAGCTTCTCTTTCAGCACCTTATCGCGACCATCACCTTCAGTTGCCCGTTGATCCGGAGCGGGCATCTTAGTGATCGCCTCTTGTTCCATCTTTCGCATGTTGCGTTCGAGCGTACGGATCTTGGCATCGGTCTCTTTGTGCTGAGCGGCGAGATGCGGCTCGAGATCCAGTTGGTTGTTGCTGGCTTGATCACCTCGATCCGCATAGCTCGTTACGTCACGCATGAAGGCTACCATCGAGTAGTAGTCCTTCTGTGAAATGGGATCGATCTTGTGATCATGGCATCGCGCACAATTGACGGTCAGCGCCAGGAAGGCTTGCCCAGTCGTAGTGACTAAATCGTCGTACTCATCGAAGCGGGCCTGCAGTGGATCGGCTGGCTCGTCATCCCACAAGCCCAATCGATAGTAGCCCGTTGCGATCAGGGACTCTTGAGTTACCTGATCCAGTTCGTCACCGGCAATCTGCTCACGTATGAATTGGCTGTAAGGCTTGTCACTATTAAAGGCCTGGATGACATAGTCGCGATAACGCCACGCATTGGGCTTCGGATTATCGCGTTCAAAACTGTTCGACTCGGCGTAGCGAACCACATCCAACCACATGCGGGCCCAACGCTCGCCAAAGCTCGGATCGGCGAGCAGTTGGTCGATCAAGCGTTGATAGGAAAACTCATTCCAGTCTTGAGTCCAAGATGACAACTGCTCGGGCGAAGGAGGCAATCCAGTGATGTCCAAGTAAACCCGTCGTACCAACGTCGTTGGATCAGCTTGACTGACCCACTGCAACCCTGCCTTTTCAAGCTTTTGCAAAACGAAAAGATCCAGCGGCTCGAACGCATCGGCCGTGTGCTTGACACGAGGCAACGCGGGTGAAGTTAGCGGTTGAAAGGACCAGTGCTTCTTGTACTCAGCGCCGCTTTGAATCCAGGACGTGAGTGCTTCGACTTCGGACTTTGTCAGCGGCTTGCCGTCGGGAGGCATGCGAGTGTGATCATCCGCAACAATGCGACGGATCATTTCGCTTTCGGCTGTTTTGCCGGGAACGATGGCAATTTGCCCCGAATCGGCTTGGACCAGCAGAGTGTCTCGCTTGTCGAATCGGACTGTGCCCTCGTGAACGTCAGGACCGTGGCACGAGTAACATCGCTTGGCCAATATGGGCTGAATCTGACTTGCAAAATCGACCTCGTCAGCTTGTAGACTCAAGCAGAAGGACCATACAACCAATCCAACGGAGAGTGCAGCAGAAAATCGGACCGTGGGTCTCATCGAATTCTCATAGGCGGGAAATGAATCAGGAGGATGTCCCCGACAGCCAGGGGCCTTCCCGTATTATAATCGACCGCGCCAGGAATGCCGAGTCGGTTTCTGCCGCATGAATACCATGTTGCCGTGTCACAATTCGACGCATTAATGCCCTAAATGGCGTAGAAAGCTTCCGAAGATTGGACAAGTAGTTCACGGAAGAGAAGAGGCGAAGAGGAATGAAACGCAGAGGCGCAGAGGTCACAGAGAATTTGCATGCAGAGTTTTCGCCGTGTGATCCGTGGCTTCCGTGTCCGATAATCTTGGGTTCGAGTATTGGACTCGTTGACTCGGTAAATCAAAACGAAGTCATGGAGTATTGTTAATGCAACGAAAGCTATTTCGATGGATCTTCGTTTGCTTGGTTGTATCGTGCAGTATTTCGATGGGCTGGGCGCAGTCCGATGGAAGCTTAGAACGAGTGCGACAGCGCGGCAAGTTGGTCTGGGGTGCTGACGAAGAGGGTGGTGGTCCCTACGTTTATCCGCAGACGGATAATCCATCCAATCTAGTCGGATTTGAAGTCGATATCGCCGCTCAACTGGCTCAGAAGCTCGGTGTGCAGAGTCAGTTCGCTCAGGGGCAATGGGATAAATTGCCCGATCTGTTAAATCGCGGTGATATCGACATCGTCTTGAATGGTTACGAGTGGACCGAGAATCGCAAGCAGCGGTTTGGGCTTTCCATTCCTTACTACATCTACGAATTGCAGCTCCTCGGAAAACGCGGATCAACCCCGAATGAAAGCTGGGAAGCGTTCTTGCGATCGGCTCAGCCTCAGAAGCCTCGTGTCGGTGTGTTGGGAGGATCAGCGGCGGATGATTTTCTGAGAACTCGATATGGCCAGCAGATCGACATTGTGCAGTTCGACGGGGCCAGCGAAGCGATGCGCGCGGTCGAGCTTGGCATCGACGGCGTCAACGGTAATCTGCAAGACTTGCCGGTATGGACTTTCTATCAATCAGGGTTTCCTGGACTTGAACCCGTCGGTCCTCCCGTGGGTCGCGGCTACTATGTCATCATGACTCGCAAGGAAGATGTAGAACTACTTCGCGCGCTCAATCAAGCGATCCTCGAGATGCTTCAAGATGGATCGATGCGGAGCATCTTGGAAAAGTATGGACTGTGGAACGCCACGCAAGCGCAACGAGGCTTGGAAGTGGATAGCTCGGGGAGTTTCGCTCACGGACTTTTCGATGCTGCAGAGCCTGCGACTCCAGTGTTAGCAACCAATTCCTTTGAAGCGGTGCGAGGCTGGGCTGTCGTTAAGCAACGCGCGGGACTGCTGGTTCAATCCGCCGGTGTGACGGTGTTGCTGGCGGTAATAGCCATGCCGCTGGCAATTCTGGCCGGCATGCTGTTATCGATCGGTCGACTGTTTGGCTGGCGATGGTTGCAATTCTTGATTCGCACCTATATCGAAGTCATTCGCGGCACGCCGTTAGTTCTACAGTTGTATGTGATCTTCTTTCTGCTGCCAGAACTCGGACTATCGATTCACGCATTCTTTGCAGGTGTGCTGGGACTAGCAATGAATTACTCAGCTTATGAAGCTGAGATCTATCGCGCCGGAATCCAAGCGATTCCCAAGGGACAGTGGGAGGCCGCAACGGCACTAGGGATGAGCCCCTTTCTTGCGCTACGACGAGTCATCATGCCGCAAGCAACGCGAATAGTGATTCCACCAGTGACCAACGATTTCATTGCACTCTTCAAAGACACCGCCGTATGCTCGGTCATTACAGTCGTTGAGTTGAGTAAGGAATACTCGATTCACGCGCGAAGCACGGGGGCTATCGTAGAGCTGGGGATTGTCACCGCCGTTTTGTATTTGCTAATGAGCTATCCGTTGTCGAAGCTGGCAGGATACTTAGAGCGACACATGAGTCGGGAGACGCAGTCATGAGCAGTACTGCGATGATTGAACTGCGGGAGATTCGTAAGCGATTTGGATCGCTGCAAGTACTGAACGGAGTCTCGATGTCGATTGCATCCGGACAAGTCAGCGTCTTGCTTGGGCCTTCAGGCAGCGGCAAGAGCACCATTCTGCGGACGATCAATGGACTCGAGAATTTTGACTCGGGCGAGATTCGCGTCGGCGATGTTGTGCTCGAACCTAAACCAAGTAAATCGCGTGAAGCTGCACTAACTGCAATTCGCCGGCGCGTGGGAATGGTCTTTCAACAGTTCCATCTCTTTCCGCATCGATCCGTTCTGGAGAATGTCATCGAAGGACCGATTTATGTCTTAGGTCAAGATCGAGCTCTAGTCACAAACCGCGCCATCGAATTACTGCGCCGAGTCGGTATGTTGGAAAAGGCGGACTCGCGGCCCGCATCGCTTTCTGGCGGTCAGCAACAGCGAGTGGCGATCGCTCGAGCACTTGCCATGCAACCCGACGTCATCCTGTTTGATGAACCAACCAGTGCGTTGGACCCCGAGATGACCGCTGAAGTTACCTCGGTGATGACCGACCTCGCTAAGTCGGGGCAAACGATGGTCGTCGTGACACACGACATGAGCTTTGCGAGATCGGTTGCAAGCCAACTATTTGTGCTCGACCGTGGCGCGATTGTCGAATCCGGAAAGCCAGATGATCTTTTCGCCAATCCGAAGCATGAGACGACGCGCAAATTGCTCATGAATCGCTGAGTGAACTACAAACCTCTGCTACCCCAGCAACTTACGAATAACAATGCAGATTTTATCCGCGATAGCTCGCGAGCTTTCATGAGTCGCAAGGCCAATGGCGGCACCCGCTGGTCCGCCTAAGACGACTCCGATACCCACCGCGGCGACGTTTCCCGAGAATCTTGCAACTTGCTTAGCCTTTTTCGCAGATAAGCCCTTACGGCAACTTATCGAAAGTGCCAACAGCTCAATGCCATCAGCCAGAAGAGCCGCTGGATGAATTTTGGCTACAGCACGTACGGCGGCTTGGACGCTCAGTTTTGCCGTTAGCAACCAAGTCGCCTTAGTAGCCATCGAAGCGACGGTGGTTAATGTAGCGTGGCTCATCTCAATTTGATGACTTGACCAAGTACCGGTAGCGCAAAGAGTTGCAAAGTGTTCGCAGTTGCCCTCAAGCAAACTGTAGCCATTGTTGCCTAGCATCGCTTCCGCCGCTGCCACAATCGAATCCGCATCGCGAGCATCGGCGTGATGACGTACCTTGACCTCGCGACCTTCAGCAAACTCTTCCATTGTGACTTGGCGAACTGAAAAACGGTCCGTGTTGTCGCGCAAGGTTACTCGAGCACCATCGGATGGTGCCAAGTGAATTACCGTGCCATCTCCCACATCGATGCCATGATGCTGAAAAGGAATGCCTCGAAGTCTACCTTCAACAAAAAGATGATCGCCACGTGCCATTTTCGCTTTAATCTCCGGTAAGAGATTCCCCTTTCCAGGCTAAGCCTGCGACGCCATACCGTTCCGTGGCGTTCTTCGCCAGAATTGTATGGATGCCATTCACCAAAGAGCATTCGCAAAACTTCGGAGATAATTGGACACTTTTCCCTGATCGCCGGATTTAGTGGGTCAGGTGTCCAACCCCCTTGGGGTAATTGTGGATTTGGAATTCTCTCTCGCGTTTCCCAGGGTGCGCGGCAACGCCGCGACCCTGGGCTTTGGAATGTAACGCCTTCGGCGTAAAGAGACCTGATTCGAAACATTATTCGGTCTACTACGTGAGAGCGGTGCTTCCGAGCTTAGCCAAAAAAAGCCACCCTTCATCATGTGTCTTGTCGCAGACCGAAGGCCGAACTCAGGGGCAAGTTTCAAAACGAAAAGACCATCGTCGGAACGATGGTCTTTTGAATGATTCTAGTATTCGTCAGAAGTGACAGAACTACTTCTTCTTCTCAACATGCAGCGTGTGCTTGCGGAGACGAGGGCAGTACTTCTTCAGACGTAGCTTTTCACCGCCGGACTTGCGGCGGAGGGTGTAGTTGTAATCACCGGTCTCTTCGCAAACCAGGTGAATGACTTCGATTTTTTTCTTGCCTTTGGCCATGATTGACTCTGCGATAAATTCGTTTGGTTGATTGTTGCGATTGAATTCAGTGGGACGACTGCCGCTTGAAACAAGGCTAGCAGGTTTGCTTAGTCTTACTCAGACTTCGCTTCGCCACCGAAGTCAGGTTTCTGGCTTCGCTTGATCACGCGATCGTTCTTGCCGACGAATTCAAGGATGGCTCGAGTACCAGCGTCACCAAGTCGTGGCTTAGCAAGACGCATGATACGAGTGTAGCCACCTACGCGATCTTCGAATCGTTCAGCCAATTCACCGCAAAGAATGGATACAGCCTGCTTGCTTTGAAGCATTTGGTAAAGGCGACGTCGTGCGGTCACGGCTGGAGCGCGAGCAGCAACCCACTTGGCATGCTTCTCACTCTTGCGCCATGTCTTCCATGCTTCGGAATCGCGATCAGCGTCCGTACCAAATTCAGCCGCAACCAGCTCGGCTGCTCGGCACTTCTTGGCGATCGTAATGCATTTTTCGACCATCGGTCGAATTTCTTTCGCCTTTTCCAGAGTCGTAATGATACGACCCTTCACCTTGGGCGGATTGGGATCAAGCGCATCGGTCTCTCGCTCGGTCAAGAACAGAGCGGTTGCCAAGTTGCGGTAAAGTGATCTGCGATGGCTGGGAGCCCTACCGAGGGTTCGACCATGTCTCTTGTGACGCATGATTGTGCCGTTTAGATACTAAAGTCTCGTAATGAAATTCAATAAAGCGTTGACTAGCGGAAGGTCGATGGGGCCAGTCGCATTCCAAGGTGCAACCCCATCGCAGCCAGCTTGTCACGTACTTCGGTGAGTGTTGTTTCACCGAAGTTGCGGATCTCGAGCAGTTGATCTTCGTTTCGCTGGACCAGCTCACGAATCGTCGATATACCTTCACTCTCCAAGCAGTTATTGGCTCGGACGCTCAATCGAAGCTCGTTGACCGATTGGTTCAACTTAGCTTCCAGTTGAGCTTCTGCAGATCCGGGTCCACCGCGTGCGGTAGCGTGAACTTGCTTGCCCAGTTCGTTGTACTGGACGAATGGGTTCAAGTGCTTGCGGAAGATCTTAGCTGCTTCGACCAAAGCCATTTCTGGGGTGATCGAACCGTCGGTCCAGATTTCCAAATTCAGCTTGTCGTAGTTTGTCTTCTGGCCAACGCGGGTCTCTTCGATGTCGTATCGGACGCGAACGACAGGGCTAAACACCGCATCGACAGGAATAATGCCGATTTCGTGATCGCGAGCGCTGTGTTCGGTGGCAGGAATGTAACCGCGTCCGTTTTCGACAACCATTTCCATGACGAAGCTGACATCCGAGGTCAGCGTTGCCAGAACATGGTCGCGGTTGACGATTTCTACGTCTGCGTCCGTTTCCACGTCAGCACCAGTAATGACGCCGGCGGTTGAGCGCTCGACTGTGATAACGCGAGTCGAATCGCTGTGGTTCTTGACGACCAGCGACTTAACGTTGAGCACGATTTCGGTCACGTCTTCAAGTACGCCTGGAAGCGTGGTGAATTCGTGTTGAGCACCGCGAATTTTGATTTGAGTTACGGCACTGCCTTCAAGGCTGGACAGCAGAACTCGACGAAGGCTGTTGCCGACGGTAGTTCCGAAGCCGCGTTCGAATGGCTCAGCAACGAACTTGCCATATGTTGGCGAGAGCGTGTGATGATCGACTTGGACTGAGCTGGGTAATTCCAGTCCACGCCATTTGATGTGCATCTTAATGTCCCCCATGGAACGATTCCCTTAAATGCGCCCGTCTAGCCGTTGAGGCGACGGACTGGTGTGAATCTCAAGCAAATCCGAGAACTAGACTCGACGACGCTTGCGAGGACGACAACCGTTGTGCGGAATTGGTGTCACGTCCTCAATCACTTTGACTGTCATGCCAGCAGTTTGAAGAGCGGAGATCGCGCTTTCGCGACCCGATCCTGGACCCTTAACTCGGACTTCCAGTTCCTTGACGCCGAACTTAGCAGCCTTTTCAGCGGCTTGTTGAGCAGCCATTTGACCGGCAAATGGTGTGCTCTTTCGCGAACCCTTGAATCCGCAAGTTCCAGCGCTAGCCCAGCAAAGAGTATCTCCCTTGCCGTCGGTAATCGTTACCGTGGTATTGTTAAAAGTAGACTGGATGTGAGCAACGCCATTGGTGACGTTACGGCGTTGCTTGCGACGCTTGACTTTCGCCACAGGAAGACCTCATTCTCGATTTCTTGTGTTCACTCTCTCGAGTGAACAATTGCCTACGATGTGATTTGTAAAATTGCCCAATTTGGTACGGTTGATCGACTAGCTTAGGTCGAGCGTCAAATTAGGCTGCACAACCACCTTGCAATTCCAACACCAAAGTTGGAGTCCAGCAAGGAAGTTTGGACTACTTCAAGTCCTTAACGCCCTTCTTACCAGCTACCGTCTTTCGAGGTCCCTTACGGGTACGAGCGTTGGTTCGCGTTCGTTGTCCACGAACTGGCAAGCCAGAGCGGTGTCGCAGGCCTCGGTAGCACTTAATTTCTCGCAAGCGGTGAATCGCTTGACCGACAGCGCGACGTAGTGGACCTTCAACCGTATAGTCACGCTCCAAAAGCGTCGACAAACGGCTCAGCTCGTCCTCGTCTAGTTCGCGTGCCTTCTTGTCGGCATCAATCTTGTTCTTGACGCAAACTTCCCGTGCAATTTTGGGTCCAACGCCATACAAATATGTCAGGGCGATGGCAACTTTCTTGTCGTTGGGAATATCCACACCGAGTAAACGCGGCACGGAGAGCTCCTTCGAAAAACTTGTAACCTGTTGATTTAAAAAGACTTACGTCGATGACGCACCCCTGCGATGAGGCTAGGGTGGTTTCGAGAATCGAGCATTGTAGCGGAGTAGTTCTAATTATGGCAAGCCTTAATAACTCGCATTTTGCACATGCCCCCAGGCTTTTCTCCGGTTGCCTCTAGCTTTTTGAGGGCTAGCATAGGCTCTTCCACCAGAAGGGTAGGCTCGCTTGTGAAACTATACCGGTTTTGCCTATCTTACCGCCACGAGAGTTGCCGCGAGCCCCAGGATTTTGCTCGGTCCTAATTAATCGGCATAATCGCCGACACTCTTGCACTAGCTAAGTGGCTCGGTTCCTGGAGAATATGGAGCCCGTCTTCATCGACCGCGCGGGTTTCCGCTGCGAATCACCCCTTTCATGGAAGTGCTCCATGCGCTGCTTGGGTCAAATTACCGAACGAAAGGCCGCCGAACAGTTCGTCGCCTATCTGTTCGTTCAAGGCATTACTACACAGGTTGACCCGGTCGCCAATTCGATGGACCAGTGGGAGATTTGGGTGCGCGATGAAGATCGCATGGCCGAAGCCGTCGGGTATCTGCAGGAGTTCGTTAACAACCCTACCGATCCCAAGTACGCTGCGGCCATTAAGCAGGCCAATGCGACGATCATGGAGAAGGTCAAGCAACGCAACGAGGCAACTAAGAATGTCAAGCAGATTCGCTACCGGTCGACAGCCACGACCGACCGCCGCGTTCCTCCACTGACGCTGACTCTCATCATTCTCTGCTGTGTTGTTTCGATATTCAACAACTTCGGCAGTCCGGGGCCTTCCAACGAAATTGGGCAATCGATTCAGCGGCAAATGGGCTTTGTCTCGTTTCCTGATTACAAGCGGTCCAACGAAGACCCTCTAGCCAGTCTCAAGCGAGGCCAGCTTTGGCGCACCATCACGCCAATTTTCATCCACTTGAGTCCACTGCATCTGTTTATGAACGTTATCGGCATGATCGTGCTCGGGCGAGTCTGCGAGCGATGGCTGGGGACGGGTAAGTATGCGATGTTAGTGCTGGTCGCGGCCGTCATGCCCAATATGTTGCAAGCTCTGGCTCCAACCGCTCTGCACGGCACCCCGTTCTTTGGTGGAATCTCCGGTGTAGTTTACGCACTATTTGGGCTGGTGTGGGTGAGGTCGGTGATCAATCCGACACTGGGTATCTACATTCCGTTTGTTTACTTAGTCTTGATGCTCCTGCCGCTGGCCATCGGATTTTCCGGATTGATTCCCGGCTGGCGCGCTGCGGACCTTTGCCACCTGGGAGGGCTCATGGTCGGAGCCGCCGTGGCGTACATGATTGAGAAGCGGTGAGAGGAAGTTTGAAGTTTGAAGTTTGAAGTTTGAAGTTTGAAAAAAGAACGGCGATGGATGGGCGTGTTACTGTTCCCACTGCAAGGAACGCTGAAGAGCGCGCTTCCATCCAGCACGAAGTTCTTTCACTTCGCTGGCCTTGCGATTCGGTTCAAAAGTTCGGTCGATCTTCCACTGTTGTTGCAACTCCTTGGTGTTCTTCCAAAAGCCAACGGCCAATCCCGCAAGATAGCCTGCCCCTAACGCAGTCGCTTCAAAGGCTTGCGGACGCACAACGGGGACTCCAAGTATGTCCGCTTGGAATTGCATGAGCATGTCATTGCGAGCCGCTCCACCATCAACGCGAAGCGCGCGGATCTTGAGCTTCGAATCGGCTTGCATCGCGTCGAGCACGTCGGCTGTTTGATATGCGATCGATTCAAGGGAAGCTCGAGCGATATGAGCGGCTGTCGAGCCGCGAGTCAGACCGACAATCGTGCCGCGCGCGTATGGATCCCAATGCGGAGCACCGAGTCCTGCAAAGGCCGGAACAAGATAGACGCCTCCATTGTTCTCTACCTGACCTGCCAACGCTTCGACATCGACCGATTTCTTGATCAACTTCAAACCATCGCGGAGCCATTGAACCACGGCTCCGGCAATGAAGATGCTGCCTTCCAAAGCGTAGACGGTTTCACTTTGCGTTTTCCAACCTACTGTCGAAAGCAACTTGTTATCAGATGGCCGCGACTTCGCGCCAGTGTTCATCAGCATGAAACAGCCCGTGCCGTACGTGTTCTTGACCATCCCCGGTTCGAGACACATCTGCCCGAACAATGCCGCGTGTTGATCGCCAGCGATTGCCGCGATCGGAATGGAGG
>CAYWNG010000006.1:0-564 GCA_964458685.1 uncultured Pirellulaceae bacterium | reverse complement strand
AGACTCTTCGCCGTTTGCGCGAACTCCCCACTGCTCGCACATATCTCTGGCAGGACATTGGAGGGGACCTTGAGCAGCTTTAGCAACTCGTCGTCCCATCGCTGTTGATGAATGTCGCATAGCAGCGTCCGACTCGCGTTGGTCAAGTCTGTTTTGTGTACGGCTCCTGCACTCTCTTTGCCACCGGTGAGATTCCACAGGAGCCAGGAATCGATTGTTCCGAAGGCCAGTTCGCCACGCTTAGCCGCCTGACGAGCTTCGGGGACTTGGTCCAGTGTCCAAGCCAGTTTGGTACCGGAGAAATAGGCATCTACTACTAGGCCGGTGCGCTGAGTAATCAATGCTGCACCGCCTGAACGATTCAGTTTGTCGCAGCGATCGGCCGTTCTGCGATCCTGCCACACAATGGCTCGATGGATCGGTTGACCGGTTTTGCGGTTCCAAACTACGGTCGTCTCGCGCTGGTTGGTGATACCGATTGCAGCGATCTCGGCGGGCTTGATCTTCGCCTTTTTGATCGCAGCTTGTGCCACGGCTAACTGGCTTTTCCAAATTTCGTTGGCA
>CAYWNG010000005.1:0-30255 GCA_964458685.1 uncultured Pirellulaceae bacterium | reverse complement strand
TTGAGCTTCGAGGGTGCCTTGGTTGGTGGGGCGACTTTGGGCGCGGCTTGAGGTTGTTGCTGAACTGGCGTGCTCCAGAAATCATTGCCGGGGATCGCGGCCGAGGGCTGAGTCTGTTGAGCTGGGTATGCACCTGCGGACGGCGCAAATGCGAAGGGATCGTTTTCCATCTGGGCCGCTGAGCCGCCGAAGGGCTGCGCGAACGGGTCATCGTTGGCGACCTCTTCAAGTTCAGGCAATACCTCCAGCTCCTCTACCTCCGGCTGTGGCTCGACAATGAGCAGAGGTGTTTTGCACTTGGGGCATGGAACCTTTTTGCCAATGAACTTGGGGTTGCTTACGTTGATCTTTGAATTGCAGCTTGAGCAACGAACTTGAAACGACATCGCGATACCTGCACAGGAGCATACTTCTAAAGGGGTGGTTAGCGTACCAAACTCATGGAGCAGAATCAACCTTTTAAGGGCTGTGTAGGTAAAAATGGATGCCTTAGACAAAAACGCATAAGGCTTGTGATGCCCTTTCAGGGCGACCGGAGTGAATGGGCGTATTGGCGTTTCAAAACCTGGGGCGTTGCCGGCGTTGCCCCAGGCTAGTGTGTTTTGGCCCTTTCAGGGCGATAGAGCCCTCTTTGCCCCAAGGGGCTCAAACAATTCAGCCCGGAGCAACGCCGGCAACGCCCCAGGGATAAGACGATTGAGGCACCTAAGACCGCGTGGACAATGTCAATAAAGTGCAATGTCCCACTGCCACAATGTTGGTCTTCAAAGTTATTCGCCAGTCTGGAGTCTTCCACTGGGGACTGGCTAGCTGCACACTGGCTAGCTGCACAACTATTTGCTCGGTCGACTCCGTCGAACTCATGATTGACGTTTCGGCGAGGGCAATGCGAGCTAAAGGTAGCGGTTCGAGGACTTTTTCTGAGTTCCCGTCACTCGGAAAAAGATAGCCTTGCCCATCGGGAGGGCTGGATGGGGCAAAAGTCGCCGCATAAGTTCCGGCAGCTCGTCGTTGGACGGAGCCTCGATTGCCGCTGATCGGCCCTTCGTAGTCGAGATAGATCGAGCGATGGTTTTTCAGCCTTTTTGCAGGAATTTCAAGGCTTTGCGTCAGGCTCCTTAAGTCGGGCAGGCTGGCGATTTGCCACGTCAGCAGCTCGCCATTGTCCAGCTCCAGAAGCAAATCCCAATGCGAGCCCACTGAAGATCCGAAGTTGGCGGATTGGCTCTCGTCCTGAACTTCGGGAATCTCATGCCACAACAGGGCGAATCGTCCGCGGTAAACCATGGTGGGTGGGTTCAAACTTCTGTTTTTCCCTTACAATATTGCGTTTGCCAAAAGTTAAGCCTAACTGGCTTCGTCTGGCGGCATGTTCGTTCCGTGAGCTCGTTCGCGCGAGTTCCTGCTGATCGTACGTGCCTGCCCCCCCGAATGTTGAATGGGTGATTATGGATAACGCGACAATTGAGGTTCGAGGTGCCCGCGAACACAACTTGCGCAACGTCAGTATCAATTTACCTCGCAATCAATTGATTGTATTCACAGGTGTAAGCGGTAGTGGCAAAAGTTCAATGGCTTTTGACACGCTGTATGCTGAAGGCCAACGGCGTTATCTGGAAAGTCTATCCAGCTATGCGAGGCAGTTTATTGGCCAACTGCCCAAACCCAACGTCGATTACATCGGCGGCTTGAGTCCCGCGATTTCGATTAGCCAGAAATCGACCAGCTCGAATCCTCGCTCAACAGTAGGCACCGTCACTGAGATCTATGACTTCCTGCGAGTGCTCTTCGCGCGAGTCGCGACTGGATTCTGTCCCAAATGCGAAGTGCCGATCGCTTCGCAGACTCGCGATCAGATTATCGCTCGACTGCAAAGCCTACGCGAAGCGCCTGAATACCTCATCCTCGCGCCGATCGTGCGCGGACAGAAGGGTGAATACCGCGATCTGTTCGAATCGCTCCAGCGACAAGGTTACGCACGAGCTCGCGTCGACGGCAAGGTCTATCGACTGAGCGAAGTGCCTGCGCTACAGCGTCAACAAAAGCACGAAATCGAAGTCGTCGTCACGCGCTACTCCCCCGAGACCACGCCACGAACGACAGTGGCCGATGGAGTCAGCGAAGCTCTGAAGCTGGGCGAAAACACTTTGGTCGTCATCCCCTGGGACGAGCAAGCCGAAAAAGATCGCAGCGAGATCGAAGCCAACGAAGAGAAGCCCAAGGCATCGCGCCGTCGCGCGAGCAAGCAAGCCGATAGCGATCTGGTTCTCAGCAGCCAATATGCGTGTCCTCAATGCGGCTACTCCAGCCTACCGCCCACGCCACAATTGCTCAGCTTTAATAGCCCGGCGGGCATGTGCCAAGTCTGTGAAGGATTGGGCGAGCAGTTTACCTTCGCACCCGAGCTGATCATTCCCGACCCGACTATGTCGCTCAAGCGCGGGGCCATCGAACTGCTGGGACCATGGAACGATCTTGGTCGTTGGCAACGCCACCAATTGATGAGCGTCAGTGAGTCGATTGAAAAAGAGTACAACCTGGAAGCAGGTCAATCCATCGCCGCACCCTGGCAAGACTTGCCGGTTCGTGTGCGCGAGGAGTGGCTGTTTGGAACGGGCGATCGCCACATCACCTACACATGGCGCGGCGGCAGCCGGCCGATGAAGTACGGCGGAACGTTCGAAGGCATCATTGCGCAATTGATGGACCAGTATCGCAATTCGAAGAGCGCCACTGCGCGCAAACGTTTTGAAAAGTACATGGACAAGCGAAGTTGCAACGCTTGTGGCGGCTCACGCTTGAATCGCTCGGCCAGACAACTGCGCATGCGCAGCTTGACACCGCCGGTCGGAGTCGACGAGTGGCTGAACTTGCCGGGGCTCTGCAACTTAGCGATCGAAAAGTGCCTTCAATTCCTCGGCGGACTACAGCTCACGGAAATGGAGCAGCGCATTGCTGCGGAAGCGGTGCGCGAGATCACCAGCCGCTTGCAGTTTCTGCTGAATGTGGGACTCGACTATCTTAGCCTCAGTCGTGGCGCTCCGACGCTTAGCGGTGGTGAAGCTCAGCGTATTCGCTTGGCCAGTCAAATCGGTTCGGGCTTGGTCGGCGTACTGTATGTGTTGGATGAGCCTTCGATTGGTCTGCACCCGCGCGATAACGATCGCTTGATCGATTCGTTGAAGGCCCTTCGCGACTTAGGTAATTCGCTGTTGGTGGTCGAGCACGATGAAGACACCATGCGCGCTGCGGATTTGATTCTGGACTTTGGGCCTGGCCCCGGCGTGCGTGGTGGCGAAGTCGTTTCGTGCGGTGACTTGCAAACGTTAGCCAACAGCAAAGACAGTTGGACTGGCAAGTTTCTTTCCGGCGAAGAGAAGATCCCGGTTCCTGAGAAGTGCCGCGAGGGTAATGGTCAAGCGATTCGAGTGCTTGGCGCTAAACACAACAATCTGAAGAACATCAACGTCGACATCCCGCTTGGCAAGCTGGTGTGTGTGACAGGCGTCAGCGGTTCGGGTAAGAGCTCGCTGATCAACGATATTCTCGTTCCCGTGTTGCGTCGTAAGCTGCATGCGGCCGAAGACATTCCAGGACTGCATGGTTCGATCGAAGGCATCGAACTGTTGGACAAAGTGATCGCCATCGATCAAAGTCCCATTGGTCGTACGCCTCGAAGCAACCCGGCGACCTACGTCAAAGTCTTCGACGATATTCGCAATCTGTTTGTCGATCTTCCCGAAGCCAAACTGCGCGGCTACCAACCTGGACGATTCAGCTTTAATGTTGCAGGTGGACGCTGCGAAGCTTGCGAGGGTAACGGGTCGAATCGACTGGAGATGGACTTCTTGGCCGACTTGTGGGTCACTTGCCCAGTTTGCGAAGGTCGTCGATACAACTTCGAAACATTGCAAGTCAAATTCAAAGGCAAGTCGATCTCCGAAGTCTTGGAGATGGACATCGCCGATGCGCTGAAGCTGTTTGAAAATCAGCCCAAGATTCTTGAGAAGCTTAAGACACTGCACGATGTCGGTTTGGATTACTTGAAGTTGGGTCAGCCTTCGCCAACGTTATCGGGCGGGGAGGCTCAACGGATCAAGTTGGCTAAAGAGCTTTCGCGTAAAGCGACTGGTCGAACGCTGTATCTGTTGGACGAGCCCACCACAGGTCTTCACTTCTACGACATTCGCTTGCTGTTGGGCGTGTTGCAGAACTTGGTCGACCTTGGCAACAGCGTTCTTGTGATCGAACACAACTTGGACGTGATTCGATCGTCCGATTGGCTGATCGATATTGGTCCTGAAGGTGGCGAAGGCGGAGGGCAACTGGTCTTTGCTGGGACTCCGAATGATATCGTCAATTGTAAAGAGTCCTACACGGGGCGATCATTGGCAAAGCACATCGCTACCCAGCCGATCAAGCCGAACGGCTCGAAGAGTTCGACGAAGCCCAAGAGCACACCAGTCAGAGTCTCGCCGATCCTCAGCGTCGAAGGCGCAGTTGAACACAACCTCAAAGATGTTTCACTGAAGGTGCCTCATCATCAGATGACAGTTTTCTGCGGCCCCAGCGGTAGCGGAAAAAGTTCGATGGCGATGGACACCATCTACGCCGAGGGTCAGCGTCGTTACGTGGAGAGCCTGAGCTCTTACGCGCGGCAATTCGTTGGCCAAATGGCGAAGCCTCGCGTCGAGAAGATCGAAGGCCTGGCTCCGGCGATTGCCATCGAACAAAAGAGCGTCGCTCACAATCCGCGAAGTACCGTGGGCACCGTCACGGAAATCTATGACTACTTCCGCGTGTTGATGGCTCGATTGGCTCAGCCTCATTGCCCGACATGCGACATTCCAGTTGCCAATCAATCTGCCGACGACATCACCAATCATATCCTGGCTCTTGAAGAGGGCTCGCGATTAGTTTTGACCGCACCGCTGAAGTGGCAAGCGACTCAGGACCCAGACTTGATTTGGGCTGACTTGCGAACGAGTGGATTGGTGCGAGTCCGCGTCAACGGCAAGACATACTCGTTGGATGAGCCGCCAGCACTTTCGCCAACGGTCAGCTACGAGCTTGAAGCTGTCGTGGATCGAATTGTTGTGTCCGCGCAGAATCGCTCACGGATTGCTGAAAGCGTCGAACTGGCCTTGTCGTTGGGCTCGGGCAACATGAACGCCTTGGAGCCTCGAGACGATATCGACGAAGTCCACTGGACCTCGACACGTCACAGCCAACACTTGGCTTGTCGCAAATGCGGCTACAGCATGTCGACTTTGACGCCTCACTCGTTCTCGTTCAACTCGCCATTGGGTTGGTGCCCGGATTGCGAAGGCTTGGGAACTCAATCTGGAACAAGTCCTGCGTTGCTGTTGGACTCGCATAAGTCACTTCGCGGTGGCGCGATTCGCATGTGGCCAGCGATTGCTGGTGACGAACCCGAGAAGAGCAAAAAAGCTGTTGGCGCGGAAAAGAAGCGTGCGGCCAAAGCTGAGTCGGCTAAAGCTGAGACCACGAAGAAAGAAACCGCCAAGCTTGAAAAGGCGAAGAGCGAATCGACTAATGATCTTAGTGGAGTCGAACTGACCGGCAGTGAATTGGCAGGTGGCGATCTGGCAGGTCCAATGCTGGAAGCGATGTGCAAAGCCATGTCGCTGCCGATGGATGTGATGGTCGAGCAATTGACCAGCGGCCAACGTCGGATGATTCTTTACGGTACAGGCGATCGCTGGTTCGAAGTCGAAACCGCCAAGGGAGTGAAGTTCGAGTTCCAGTGGAAAGGTTTGATGCCAGCGCTCGAGCAGGCCGCGCGACTCAGTCCGACTCTGCGCAACAAACTGGGGCCGTTCATTGCCGAAGTACCATGCTCGGCTTGCGATGGTTCGCGGCTGAATCTCGATGCCTCGGCGGCTCGCTTCCGTGACTTGACGGTTGGCGACTTCACTCAAGGCACGCTTAAGTGGCTACACAATCAATTGAGCACTTGGAAGCTCACCAGTCGCGAGCAAGAGATTGCTGGCGAACTTATCCGCGAGATCAAGGCTCGTACCGAGTTCCTGCTGGATGTCGGTTTGGATTACCTGAGCTTAGCTCGACCCGCAAATACGCTCAGCGGTGGTGAGTCGCAGCGGATTCGATTGTCCAGCCAACTGGGCAGCGGATTGTGCGGCGTGCTCTACGTGCTAGACGAACCAACGATCGGCTTGCACCCTCGCGACAACCAACGCTTGATCACAGCGTTGCACAAACTGCGCGACCTTGGTAACACGTTGATTGTCGTCGAGCACGATCGTGAAGTGATTGAACAGTGCGATAAGCTGGTTGATTTTGGTCCAGCGGCTGGTCGCTTCGGTGGTGAAGTTATCGCCAGTGGCACGCCTCAAGAAGTCGCCGATCACAAAGATAGTCCTACCGGTGCGTTCCTGAGCGATAAGCAAAAGATTCCGACTCCGAAGAATCGCCGACAAGCCGACTTTGGCAAGATTGAATTGATCGGCGCGCGAGCGCACAACTTACAAAACGTAAGTGTTAACTTTCCGTTGGGTAAGATGGTAGCGATCACCGGTCCCAGCGGTAGCGGCAAGAGCACTCTGATTAATGATGTGCTCTATCCTGCTTTGACAAAGCGATTGGCGAAGCAATCGTCGAAGAAGAGCCTGTACGAGTCGATCGATGGTGTTGGGCTGATTGATAAGGTGATTCGCGTTGACCAAAGTCCACTGGGCTCCAACCCCAGCTCGACCCCAGCGACCTACACCGGAGTCTTCGATCACATTCGTCAGCTCTACTCGCAATTGCCGACATCGCGTGCGCTCGGTTATACGGCTAGGCAGTTCTCGTTCAACGTTCCTGGCGGACGTTGCGAAAAGTGCGAAGGTCACGGTCAGCTTTGTATCGAGATGCACTTCTTACCTGATGTTTGGGTGCAATGCGACTCATGCCACGGCAAACGCTTCACCGAAGACACGCTGTCGGTCGAGTATCATGGCTTCACGATCCACGATGTCTTGGAGATGCAGATCGGGCAAGCTTTGGATGTCTTCAGCAACATTCCTAAGATTCGCAAGCCGCTGCAAACGCTGGTCGATGTCGGATTGGATTACATTTCGCTGGGGCAAAGCGCTCCAACGCTCTCCGGCGGTGAAGCTCAGCGGGTCAAGTTGGCGGCTGAACTCTGCCGACCTGATACAGGCAAGACCTTCTATCTGTTGGACGAACCGACTACTGGACTTCACTTCAGCGATATCATCAAGTTGCTGGAAGTCATGCAACGATTGGTCGATCTCGGAAACACTGTGGTTGTCATCGAGCACAACTTGGATGTCATCAAGGCTGCCGATTGGGTTATCGATCTTGGCCCCGAAGCTGGAAGCGAAGGCGGTCAAATCGTATTCGAAGGCACGCCGGAAGGCTTAGTCGCCTTTGCCGCTGCCGCTACTAAGAAGTCGCGAAGTAAAACCGCTAAGCCGCAACTGCGTAGTTACACCGGTGAAGCATTGATTCCGATGATGAGCGATGCTGAGTACATCGAGCGCGAGGCTTGGGACGTTAGCAGCTTGGATGCTGAGCAAGAGGGCGATCTGTCTCTCGACCAAATCGGTAAGGACACTCTATTGCCTTGGCAGTCTGATGGTCGTCGATGGCACTGCTCCGATAGCGTTGACCGCGCGGGACAACCAATTCGCTGGGATCGACAGATCTTGGTGAAGTTGACTGACCACCTTGAATCGATTGAAGGTTTAGCTCCGATCAGTTGGGACAATCGAAGTATTGTCGAAGTGACTGGCACGGTGAAGAGCCGCGGCTGGTTCATGCACGCGATTACGGCCGAGACTTGGTTGTTGAAGCTCAAGTTCCGCGTACCGCGTCGATCGTTTAGCAAGGCTGAACTGGAAGCTGTTGTATCCTTGCCAACGCTCAATCAAATGGAAGACGTCGAAGCGTACGGCAATGAACCGCGAGTCCGCGCGAAGGCGGCGGGAACATGGATGGAGCTAGAGCTGCGGCCATTCACTCTGGAAGAGATCGATACAGACCGGTTTTGGCAATGGTTGACGCAAGCAGCCAATTCATTCCTTGGCAAGACAACTGAGAATGATGCCAAGGCTGGCGACAGCACCAACCCTAAGGATGTGACGCCTTGGAAGATTCTCAAGCAGCGATGGCATTCGTTGCGCAAGGGATTCCCACCCGGCAAGAACATCGTTTGGCCGCCTGAGACGCTCAGCGTCTTTATTCAATCGGTACACCAAACGGGCGTCGAAGGTCGTTGGCGCTGGGATGAACCCACCGCGGCGCGGTACTTCTTGCCTGGACAGACTGAACCTTGGATTGTTCTGCACACCAAGCGGCCCGAGGGACTGATCGCTGTGTTGAATGGACCTCGCGGATTTGATGCTGGAGCGATCAAGGATGCTTTGCCGATGAAGATGCAAGTGACTTCGCGAGGCAACGATCAAGAGCAGATCCAAATTGCCTTCACTGAGTTACAGCAACCCAGAGACACGAACGTGAAGAAGATTTTGGCTCTACACTGTCGCCATGTGAGTCAGCAACAACCCGCCAGCAGCTAGACGGAAGGCTTGGAATGCATAGCGCACTTTGGTTGCTGTTGAGGTTGGACTTTAGCGGTTCACTTCGCAGCTTAAGCGTCGTGCTACGAAGTCCCAAGCGGTTGGGCTTGTTGCTGTTGATGTTTGGTTTTTTGGGCCTGATGTTATGGGCTCGATCGACACAGTCCGATCAACTCGGCGCGAATCGCTTTGGGTCGGGAATGTCGTTCTGGGCATTCATCTACTTAGCCGCATCGTGGTTAGCATCTAGCGCCGATCGTGGATTGGTGATGCGACCTGCCGAGATTCACTTTCTCTTTGGCGGGCCATTTCTAAGTCGCGATATCATCTCATTGCATCTGGTTCGACTTTGCGTGCGATCGCTATTGAGCGCGGCTGTGTTGTCGATGGTTGGCTTGGTCTACATGCCCAGCTTTGCCTGTGGACTGGTCGGTCTGTGGATACTGCTAGCCGTTTCGCTTCTGGTTGGCATGAATGTCAGTCTGATGGCGAGATCTGTTCACGGAGCGTTTCCAAAAGTTGTTCGTCGGTTGCTCACGTTGAGCGTCATAGCCATCACGCTGGCGATGATCGCGCAATCGGTGCAATTGTTGGGGCAACGCGGCGAATCACCGCAGATTTCGTTGATCGCTGCGGCAGCGCCAGAAACGGTTGTTGGGCGGATCGTGTTGCCGCCGCTGGACTGGATGTTTCGTCCCATGACCCGCAGCGACTTCATCGGCGAATGTCTGCCGTTAATTCCGGCGAGACTAATCATTGTCGCTTTCCTGGTCGGATCGATCTACCTTTTGGGAAGCGACTTTAGTGAGACTTCAGCCATGCGCACGGATCAAGCTCTGTCGCGAAGGCAGTCAGCATTGCGTAGCGGTTCAGCGGCTGGCACAAGTTCTTTAGCGCGACGGTTTTCCATTCCTCTTCCCCGAATACACCTTGGCGGAATTACTGCAATCGGATGGTGGCAGGCTCTTCATCTGGTCCGCATTCTGCCTCGTTATCTGGCATTCACGATTGTGATCCTAGGGTTGATGGTCGTTCTGCCATCGATGGTCGATTCGTCGACGTTCAGCGGCCAAACTGGAGTTCTTTGGTTGACGGGCTTGACTTTGTATGGCGATTTCTTGCTGTTGCTGCAATTGCCAGTCGGCTTTATGGGACCACCGGGGCAGCGCGAGATGTTGAAGACACTGCCGATTGCGAATTGGCGCATTGTCCTTGGGCAATTGGCGGGGCCCTTCATCCCTGTCATTGTGATTCACTGCCTCACTACCGCCATGTTTGTCTTTCTGTTTCCAATCCCATGGCCTTTCCTGTTGTGTACGGCTATCGCGTTGATTCCCGCAGCATGGGTTATCGTTGCTAACATCAATCTCTTAGGCATCTGGGGGATTATCCAACCACGAGCGCTTCAGCAGCGTGACGTGTTGGCGGCCGGACGTGCGATGATCAGCGTGTGGCTATTCGGTCTATTGATGATTCCAGCCGCAATTGCCGCTGGTCTAACTGGAACTGTTTGTGAGATCGTTTTGGGGTTCCAGCTACCACCAAAATGCGGCTTTATCCTTGGTTGTGGTCTCGGTTGTGGGCTGGCTTCGACAATCTACGTTGCTTTGATCGCTCTTGCATTTTCGAAGTGGCAGCCTTCGGCAGCTCAACGTGGCGACGATGAAGTCGAACACGATGGGTAGGTCGTCGCTTAGGTCTCGGCATGTCGAAGACATGGTAAGAAGATGTGGGGTAAGAATATTCAGGGACATAATTGTCTCATCCAAGCAAAGCTCTTTCCAGCGCCGAGAAATCAGTGAGCGATTGAGTGTATAGTTCGCTGTTTTCTGGTCCACGATTCTGCTCAGTGACTTGAGCATCGCCAATAGGCTTGAAGGTTTCGTTGATAGAACTCTCCCTCGCGCTGTAGCAGACCGCTTTTGAACCAAGCTCGACCGAAATCAGACATCTCGCGAAGGAATACCTAAGTTCATGCTTATTGATCCTACCGCCGCCGAAGTCGATAAGTACTGTATGCTTCTCTAGGCAAAAGAATGAGGGCAGGAGAATGGAACCAGGGTTCCTTCTTCCCTCGCGAACTTCGCGCCTTCGTGTGCTCACTGGTTTTGCGGCGGTTTGTTCTATCTCGAGTCCTCATCTTCTTACCAACATTTTCTTACCAAGCTTGATCCTCGGCTTCTTACCCCTATCGCCCTCGCCGCAAGAACTCGCTTGCCTGGGAGCGATTTAACTCAGACCAAAACCTCTGCACACGCTTTTGCAATTACGTGAGCAAGCGGAATTGACGCGATTGCTGCTACGAAAATGAGCACCGCGTAGAAGCCTAGAAGTGGTGAGTCGCTCTTGTTCAAAATGAATGCCCCAGTAATTCCGATCAACAATGGAAATCCCAACATTCCAAAAGTGCAAATCAGCATCACCACGACAGCCAGACTCCCCAAGGGACTCACAAATTGCCTTGGGTCCGCGAAAATCCTCAATGCCAGAATCGTCAGCGTACAAGCGACGGCCACGACAGCAGTCGCAATCATCATGTCGCGAATCGTCAATTTGCGTTGGTTGTTTGAATCGTCCACTTATTCGCGATCCTGGATTACGCTTACAGACTTTGGGCAGATTTTAGCTTAGAATTTCAAAGTCGTTCCAACGCTAGTTTAGGCGATTGTCGCCCATTCGTCACATGCGGACTTACTATCTTGAATAGATTTATTCTCGCCTCTTGGACAACTCAGTGTGTGCTCATTTGTTTGGGCATCACATGTGGTCCATCACTTCCGTCGAGTTGCTGCTACGGCCAGTTGTCGCATCAAGAGATGTTCGACAGGGAGCGAATCGTACAAGTTGAAATTCAGATTGACCCGACGGATTGGGACCGTTTGAGAAAGCAGAGTCGCGATCCCGGCAAGGCATTCATGGGCTTTCAGGAAGATCCCTTCACGTGGTTTAAGGGCTCGATCAACATCGATGGCAGGACCATCGACAATGTGGGAATTCGTAAGAAAGGCTTCATCGGATCACTCGACGAAAATGTTCCTTCGCTGAAAGTCAAACTTGATCAGTACGAAGAACAGTTGTCCATCTATGGAATCACTGTTCTGACGCTCAACAATAACAAGCAAGATAACTCGTTGATGAGCCAAGTCTTGGCTTACGATCTGTTCAATGCTGTTGGCGTGCAGGCTCCCCGATGTAGTTTCGTGCGAGTCTCAGTCAATGGAAACGATCTAGGGATTTATCTCAACGTCGAGTCGATTGGCAAGACTTTTCTTAAGGAACGCTACGGCAATCGCGATGGTTTCTTGCTCGAAGGCACGCTGGCTGATTTTTATCCTAAGTCAATTCATCGACTTGAGATCAAGAGCTCGAAAGAGGACTCAACACCAGCCAAACTAGTGAAGCTGGCTGAAATACTGGCTAGCGATACAAAACCGGTCGACTTAGAGGCGGTTGAACAGATCGTCGACATAGACAACTTTCTTCGGTACTGGGCTGTCGAAAGTCTAATCGGCTTCTGGGACGGTTACACGAACAACCAAAACAACTTTTGGGTCTATGAGAACAAAACAAACGGTAAGCTCTACTTCATGCCATGGGGCGCTGACGGTGCTTTTATGGGAGGCGGATTTCCTGGATTCGGCCCTCGTGGTCCAGCCTCAGTGTATGCCGAGAGCATGTTGGCGAATCGCTTGTTTAACCATCCTCAGATACAAGATCGCTACCTCGAAACACTGCGTTGGGTCTTGGAGAATGCTTGGAAAGAAGACGAGCTGATCGCGAAGGTTGACCAGTTGGAAAAGCTGGTGATGGAGAACCCTCACTCCCGGCAAAAGAACGCGCCGCAAGGGATGCGCCAGGTGCGTCGCTTTATCAAGGGCCGCCGCGAAACGATCGAGAAAGAACTGGAGAACTGGCCAGTCTCAGTTGCCAACCGCCCCCGACGCCCATCCTATTCGATTCCATTCGGAACCGTCCAAGGCAGCTTTCAAACGGTGTGGTCCGACAAGGCACCGCAATCCAAAAATCGCAAAGGACAGCTTGAGATGGAGTTGCAATTGAATGGCGAAAAGGCTGTCCTCGATCAGCTCGCCGCAACAATTCATCCCTCGCCTAACCAACCCTTCGGCTTTGGGCCACCGATGCCCGCGATACCTTCAGCCGATTTACAACTGCACTACACACATGACGGAAAAACAAAGTCGATTACGCTGCGAATCAAGCTCGAAGATCTAGCCAAGTCCAACGGAAAACCAATCACCGTGCAGGGAGCATTCAACGATACCGAGCAAAATGGCGGTCCACGATTTGGTCCGTTTGGTGTCGGAAAAACCTTTGAGGGCACAGTGATTTTTACCGAAGTATCCATGAAAGCGGGTGAACCGGTCGTGGGCAAGTTCGACCTCCAACTTGCCGAACTTCGCGGCGGATTCATGGATCGAGCCCGTTAGGTAACCATTGAGATGTGCTAAATCGAGCTAAATCCCGCGCAGAAGGAATTCGGGCCAATCCCGCTAGGGTTCGATCTTGATTCGGATCTGTCATTCCCATAACAATACGATCCGAATAAGTATACGCCTCAGCAGCTTCCGCAATCCCCAAGCCTAGATCGACGAACTTGGAAACATCTCTTCATCAGCAGCTAAAGACACTTTACGCATGCGATGCCTCGAAGACTGAGGTTAGCGTTCGTGGCTTTCGTATCGATGCGATTGCCGAGGATGGCGAGCTGATTGAAATTCAGCATGCTTCCCTGGGGGCCTTGCGCGACAAGACTCGCAAGCTGCTTTCGGCCCGCACCGGCGATCGATTGCGGATCGTCAAGCCGATCGTGCGTCGAAAACGGATCACAACTGTTTGCAAAAAAAGCGGCGAAGTCGTGCGAAGTCGGATGAGCCCCAAGTCGTGCGACTGGTTGGAGGTCTTTATGGATCTCGTTCACTTCGCGACCGTATTTCCTAAGAAGCGACTTACTTTGGAAGTCGTGTTGATCGACGCTGAAGAAACTCGCATCGATTGTGTGCCTCGTCGACGCCGCGGTAAGACTTACAAGACCGTCGACATTTGTCTAATCGAAGTTGGCGAAGCAATCTCTTTGGAAACTCGAGCTGATCTGTTGGCTCGATTACCCATCGACCAGCTACCATCGCCGTTTGATACCAGCCACTTAGCCAGCGCGCTTGGTAAGCCTCGTTGGTTCGCGCAGAAGGTGGCCTACTGTCTGAGGACGATGAAGGCCATTCATTCCGCAGGCAAGCGCGGCAACGCTCAGCTCTACAGCTTTAAGCCTCCCAAAGCTGAGGCGAAGCCCAAGGCGACAAAGTCTAAGACCGGTGAAACCAATAACGGCGAACTGAAGACTATTGAGCCGAAGGCTATTAAACCGAAGACTATTGAGCCGAAGACCAATAAGTCCAAGCCAAGCAAGACATCCAAAACGTCGGCGGCCTGATGGCTGTGTCCCACCTTCTCGCTGGCGGACGGTGTCCCACTTCCGCACTGGCGCCTTTCTCCCTGGCTATGTGTCTTGCCAAGTCAAGACCACGCCAAGACCATGCCCATCAGTTGTTGCCTCACTGCGCTACGGCCAACAACCTCTGAGCGTGCCACCCGAGCTACACTCGAGAACGCACGTGCCAATTTGCCAAGTGTGTCAATCTACGGCAGCAACCGAGGTTTCCGCTGCGAATCAGTGTGGCAAATGTGGCCTCTTTGCCTTGGCCAACCGAATCTCGGGTTGGAGCGCAAATGGGGAAATGTTAAGCTAGGAAGATTAAGCGGGCCCTGTCGCCGCCTACCTATTCTGGGTCTCCCGTTGGTTGCACCATCGATCAAGCAGCTCTTCTCGCTTGATTCCGATGCTATGGACCTGGAAGCATGATGAACTGACAAGATCAATGGAACGTGAAATGCAAAAGCTTCGAACTTCTCTCTTCGGCCTCGCGCTGACCATCCTTTCAAGCTTCGCAAATGCTCAATCGCAATCATCCTATCCAGTATCTCAGCAGGTTACGACAGCCGTCTATCAAACCACTTCCCCTTCAGCCAGTCGGCTCGAGCAAATCTTGCTCGATACCAAGAACGCGTTCAACAAAGACAATCTACCCAAGCTTGAACCTGCCAAGGCTGAAGTTCAAAAGGCAATCGATCAACTCGAAAAGTTCATCGTCGTCGATTCCGAAAATGGAAAGCGATGGAGCGACTTCTTGCGATTAACGGAAATCAAAGAGCAGCTCAATGCCAAGACTCCATCGTTCATCAAGCTACTAGAGCTTGAAATGAACATGCGCCAAAACTACGCAGGACTTGAGTTGTCACAGTACACCAAGCTTCGCGAGTCGCTGCTGAAAATGGCCTATGCTGCTCGCTTTCACAACCAAGAAGAGAAGTTCATTAAGTTCATGACGGAAGCCGTGGACCACGTTCTGGAAGAGACAAGAACTAAGGGCAGCGTCGATAGCTCGATTTCGAATCACTTAGTGACGCTAACCAACAATCTGTATCATGCCAACTTAGCCAGTCAACAGCTCAAGCAAATTCGAAGCATGTACGCATCGAAGAATTTGAAGGTGATCGTTGACGAGTCCTTCGTTCAACGCTTAGCAGCCAAGCCTGTTGCCAGGCCTCAGGATGTTAACGAGTGTATTCTGGGAACGCGAGTCTTGGGAACTGCATTCATGAACGGCAACGTTAGCTTCAATCTACTGCCAATGCACAATGGTATCGGCTTTCAATTGGACCTGAATGCGTGCATGACCAGCCAAAGCAAGGGCTATAATCGAGGAATCGTTTTCAATACGCTCAGTTCTTCACCCGTCTTGGCAACGAAACAAGTCTTTGTGTCGGAGTCTGGAGTCAGTTCGCCACCGGCATCCATTTCGACGCAGTTGCAAACTAGCATTCAGAGTATTGAACACCGATCACGATTGGTGCGACGGATCGCGGGCAAGAAAGCGGCTGAACAAAAGCCGCAAGCCGATGCAATTGCGGAAGGACGTCTACAGAATCGCGTCTGCCAAGAGTTCACCGAGCAGGTCGACTCTCAAGTCGCTCAAGCACAGCCTCGACTGGTTGAAATGCGGAATAAGGCGATTCCAGAACTCGGTCGTCTTGGAATTTCGAAACCCCAAGTGGACTTGAGCTCAACTGATATCAGCATTCTAGCTGACTCGACAATCGTCGAGCCATTTCAACTGGCCGCTCCAAGCGATTGCCCACTGCCAAGGCCAGCTAACGTCTCGGCGATCGGACAGATTCATGAGTCGAGTTTGTGTAATGCTCTAACGAAAATTCTTGGTGGACGCACCGTTCGTAACTACGCTTTGGGCGACTACATCAAACAGGTCACTGGAAAAGTACCAGACGACCTCAAGGAAGAGATCGAAGGCGAAGAATGGTCGATTACGTTCAATCCTTCGCAACCAGTTCGAATCGAATTCGAAGACAACAACATCGCTATTACTGTTCGTATCGTACGCATGACTCGAGGCAAGCAGGTGCAGGACGACGCGGTAAGCATCACCGCCAAGTACTTGCCTCAAATCGTAGATAGCCGGATTACTTTGACTCGGCAGGGTGATGTTGAAGTCGTCTCGGATAAGAATACATCGGGAGCGAAGGCGACTACACTACGAAGCTTCCTTAGCAACAAGTTTGACAAGACTTTCAAGCAGAGTATTGTCACAGAACCTATTACGCTGGCTAAGTTGCAAAGTCGCTATCCGCAAATCAGCAAACTGAACTTCGACATCAATCGTGTTGCGCTAACCATTGATCAAGGATGGATGCAAGTCGCCGCGCCTCTGTAGCTGATGGATGATTCGCCGCTTTGAAGTCTTAAGCATGGAGTTCGATTGTAGCTTCAAGTAGAAGAATCAACTGTCTGTTCCAACGAACAAGAGATCGGGAACGGGATGTGGCTCAGCAATTCCATGCGATTTTTCGGAGTTTTCGGTACACATCTTTTCGTTTAGACCAAGCAGATGAGGCTATTTTTGGTTGACCAATGCAGCCAATTCGCTGTATTCTTTATTGGTTAGACTTATCTTATCGCGGGGCGGAGGGACGGCATGATGGCAGAATCCAACAAACAGAATCCGCCTGTACCTCCACCTCCTCCCAGCTTTCGCCCCAAAGTACCGCCACCGGTTGTTCCGCCGGTAGTTCCACCGCCGCCAGTCGCTGCGCCTCGACCGACTGCATTCGTGGCTCCGCCGCCGACAAGTGGAATGCCAAGTAGCGCTCCACCGCCTAGACGCCCTCAAGTTACTCCCAACATTGGTATCGAGCCAAACACTGGATTGCAGAATCAGCGTCCCGCTCCAGCGCGAACTCAAGGGCCCTCTCCAATTGCCGCGAACTCAGTAGCAGCGCCAGTTCCCAAGCCAATTGTGGTGCCAGTCAAGACTTCCGCAGACGGTTCGATCTCGAGCACAACAGCGTTGGCGGATCGGAGAGACTTAGCTTCTTCGCGCCGCCGCTCGCGAGCTAAGACTAGCTTTTTTGCATCAGCGGGCGCACGTTTGGCTGCGCGATGGGAACAAGCCAGAAGAATGCCAGCCTGGTTGATGAGCTTTGTATTTCACCTGTTGCTGCTGATCATTTTGGCGCTGATTCCAATTCCTGGAATGGGCGGTTCGGCGATCACTCTATTCTTCGGCGGCACGTCGTCTGGCATTTCGGACTTCGAATTGTCCGGCGGAGACCCTGACCAAGACAACAATGACGAACCGCTGCAAGCTTTAGAGATTTCGCAGACTCAGGTAGACTACTCTACGATGTTAGCTGTAACTACGCCCACAACGATTGAAGTGTCGAAGATTACCCCCAGCGAAATTTCTAGTTTGCTTCGGGTAGACCAACCCAACGCGAACTTTGGCGAAGAGATTGCCAAGGAGATCGCCAAAGGATTGCGAGGACGACAAGGTGCCAACAAAGGCGACTTGCTCAGACGTGGTGGTGGCACGGCAGAGACGGAAGAAGCGGTTGAGATGGGGCTCAAGTGGCTAGCGAAGCAACAACGCAGCGATGGGAGCTGGAGCTTAACTGGTCCATACTCAGATGGTGGCGTCCACGAAAATACGATTGCCGCGACCGGAATGGCTCTGAATGCATTTTTAGGAGCGGGCTATCACCAGTTGGAAGGGAAGTACGCTGGAAATATCGAACGTGGATTGAATTACCTTCTGAGGTTGCAGAAAGAGGATGGCTTCTTCACGACGGGCAAGGAACAACGAGACCAACGCCACTACGCCCAAGCCATCGCCACAATATCGATCATGGAGGCGTATGGCCTGACCGAAGAGTACAAGTTGCGTGAACCTTGCAAGAAAGCCATCAGTTATGCCGAGTGGGCACAGAGTCGACTGAAAGGTTGGCGTTATCAACCGCGAGAAGATGCGGATGTATCTGTAACTGGTTGGTTTGTGATGGCCTTGGAAACAGCCAAGTTGGTGGGATTCAAGGTCGACGAAGAGAAGCTTCAATTGGTCCACACCTATTTGGACTCGGTGGGGCATCGAGACATGTCGGCCTATGCCTACAACGATTTGAATCAACCTGACCTAACGATGACCGCAGAAGGCTTGCTTTGCCGCATTTGGCTAGGCTGGTCCAAAACGCATCCTGCATTGATTAAGGGCGTTCAGGAGTTATCCGTGAGTATTCCTCATGAGCGCGACCCCAAGCAGAGCGTTTACTACTGGTATTACGCAACACAGGTTCTGCATCACTACGGTGGCGAACCTTGGGAAACATGGAACAACGAGATGAAGCGAACCTTGCCTGCGATGCAAGAGAAAGACGGTGACGAAAAAGGTAGCTGGGCTCCGAAGCGTGATGTCTACGGAGTTCCTGGTGGTCGACTGTATACAACAGCTTTGTCGATCTATTGCCTAGAAGTCTACTACCGACACCTCGCAATTTACGACGTCGAATAGCATGTCCTATCGCAGCACGCGTCAGCTTGTCGACGATCTACGCCAGCATCAGCGACTAATCGTTATCGATGATCCCGTCGATCCGTACTTGGAATTGGCTGAGATTCACCGTCGAGTCTACCGCAACCAAGGACCTGGACTTCTCTTCAACAACGTCATTGGGTGCTCGTTTCCTGTTGCTTCCAATCTATTTGGAACAATTGACCGCGCTCGCTTCATCTTTCGTAAGCAGATTGAAGCGGTGAAGACAGCGGTCAGACTCAAGGCTGATCCAAGCTCGGCATTTCGCAATCCGTGGGCGCTTCGGAAGATGCCTTTAGTTGGCTTTCGAATGCTGCAGCGCAAAGTCCGCAAGCCGGCGGTCATGCAACATCAATGCAAATTGAGTGAACTACCTCAAGTCGTTTGCTGGCCCAACGACGGCGGTGCGTTTGTGACTCTGCCACAAGTGCTCAGCCAATCGCCTGGACAAACGGGCTTGCGCGGACTGAACCTGGGCATGTATCGCGTGCAAATTTCGGGCAATGACTATCAACGCGACGGCGAGTGTGGCTTGCACTATCAGATTCACCGTGGAATCGGTGTGCATCATAGCCAAGCGATCGAAAAGGGAGTCGACTTTCCAGTCAATGTGTCCGTCGGTGGATCACCCGCCATGACTCTTGCGGCCGTGATGCCGTTGCCCGAAGGCATGAGCGAATTGGGATTTGCTGGTGCGCTAGCTGGGCATCGCATACCGATGCACGTTGCGAATCCGTTCGCCCCCATCTACGCTGACGCTGACTTTTGTATCGTCGGTAAAGTCGTCCCCAATCATCTCAAGCCAGAAGGTCCTTTTGGCGATCACCTGGGCTTCTACGCCAAGGTCCACGACTTCCCGTTTATCCAAGTCGATCGAGTTTATCATCGCGAAGGAGCGATCTGGCCCGTGACAGTCGTGGGTCGACCGCCTCAGGAAGACACCGTCTTCGGGGAATTGATTCACGAGCTAACGGGACCAGTGATTCCTACAGTGCTTCCGGGAGTCAAACAGGTTCACGCTGTCGATGCGGCCGGCGTGCATCCACTGCTGCTAGCCGTAGGGAGCGAACGCTACACGCCTTACCAGAAGAAGTCTCGACCGCAGGAGTTGCTCACTCAAGCTTGTGCCATACTTGGTCAAGGTCAGCTCTCGTTGGCAAAGTACTTGTGGATTATCGATGGTGGCGATCCCAAAGCGCCAAACGCCGAGCACATGGAGGAGTTCTTCCTGCATGCCTTGAGGCGGATCGATTTTCGTCGTGACTTGCATTTCATCACAAAAACAACCATCGATACGTTGGACTACTCCGGCGATGGACTCAATCAAGGATCGAAGCTAATCATTGCCTGCCAAGGTGAGCCAATTCGGGAACTCGCCAAGACGATCGATGCGAACTTAAAGCTCGATGACAACTGGCGAGAAGCTCGACTGGCCATGCCTGGAGTGTTGGTTGTCACCGGTCCAACTCATCAGGGGGCTGAATCCACCGTCCAACTGCAAAAACAATGTGACGCAATGAGTGTCACTCCTCAGTTCGAGAAAATTCCACTGATCGTGGTTGTCGACGACAGTAACTTTGCTGCGAAGAATCTGGCGAACTTTCTGTGGACCACGTTTACACGCAGTAATCCTGCTGTAGATATCTACGGCCTGGGCGCATCGATGATTAACAAGCACTTTGGCTGCGCGAACATGGTCATTGATGCAAGAACTAAGCCGCATCACGCGCCAGGCTTAATGGAAGACGCTGAAGTCAATCGAAAAGTAGACGCGCGGGCCAGTCGCGGCGATGCGCTCTCCAAATTTCTTTGATTGATTTTTCCTCGCGCGAAGAGATTTTTTCTTGAGCGATGGAAAACAAGATGCGTAGTTGCTGGCTTTATTGCACGCAGTTGTAGTGAGCTTTGAGGAATTGCTATCGGCACTTGAGTTTCACTCAACGAAGCTAGATGCCCTAGCTTAACTTTCTTTTGTGCAAAACAGCTCTTGACATACAGTGATAATAGGTCGCTGCAACGTGCAAATTTAAGCATTTTTGAATCGCCAAAAGTGTTGCTTGATCTCGTATTGGCGACTTGAGAGAGTTCTGTTACTATCCCCACTCACTCACGCAGTCGATGAACGACCGTGGAGGCTCTCAGATGAAGAGCATCAGGATGCAGGCACCTCTACAATACGGTGCGGCTCCGACACGAAAATGACTCATTACGAGTCCAATACTTTAGGGAAAAGGTTTGCGGAGAGCATGATGGCTACAGTCGAAAGCAATCAAACATGTGTGCATATTCGATGGATGATCCGACGCGATATGCCGATGGTTTTGGCGATCGAAGAAGCGAGCTTTGAGTTTCCCTGGAGTGAAGAAGAGTTCATTCGTTGCCTACGTCAACGCAACTGCATCGGTATGGTTGCTGAACTGAACGATGAAGTCGTAGGCTTTATGATCTATGAACTTCACAAGAATCGACTTCACCTGCTTAACTTTGCCGTCAATCCCAACCTGCGACGCAGCGGTATTGGCGGAGCGATGATGGACAAACTGGCTGGCAAACTGTCGTCAGATCGTCGCAATCGAATCCTGTTGGAAGTTCGCGAGACGAACCTCGACGCACAACTGTTTTTCCGAAAAATTGGTTTCAAAGCCATTTCCGTGCTTCGAGACTTCTACGAAGACACGACCGAAGACGCTTACCTAATGCAGTTTCGGTTGACAGGCAGTCAAGAAGATTGCTTAGAAGACGATGACGATATGGACGAAACCAGCGACCACCGAATGGCAGGCTAAGAGGCTGGAACGATCAATTGACATCTCGAATCACATCGCGGGAGACTCTGCTGACCGCATCACGCTTTCGGGTCGACAGAGTGACCTACAACTTGGAGACTGGCGAGTCGGTTTCTAAGGAGGTAATTGCACACCCCGGAGCGGTGGTGATCGTTCCCGTGCTGCCTGACGGTCGAATCTGCCTGATTCGCAACTATCGAGTGGCCGTTGATCGCGAGATGATCGAATTGCCCGCTGGAACGCTCGAGCCCGGCGAACCACCGCTCGAAACGGCTCATCGCGAGCTAATCGAAGAGACCGGCTATCGATCTCAAAACATCCAACCGATGATGGATCTCTTGATGTCGCCTGGGATTCTCTACGAACACATGTACGTGTTTGTGGCTACCGACTTGGAGATTGGCGAGCCCGACAGAGAGGTCGGTGAAGAGATTCAAAACCTACTTGTGGACAAAAAGCAGGTCATTGAGCTGATTCAAAGCAACGCGATCAGCGATTCCAAGTCCGTTTCGGCGCTGCTGTATTATCTGACTTTTGTTGAGCCCAAGTTGCGATAGGCGCGTCCTGCGGGTACGATCTTGACTTCGGAACCGCCACCAACGCAAAGCCAACATGTTCAGCCTCTCGATACTCTGGTTGATATCACTTGTGGTGGTCGCGCTCGCTTACACCGCTTGGCTGTGGAAGAACAGCGATTACTCGGCGTGGGAAACAATTCTCTATACGCCTGTGTATGTTGTTGGCCGGTTGCTTTGGCGAGTCAGCTTTACGAACGATCCACCCAAAGAACTTCAATCCGGCGGAATTTTAGCCGCCAACCATCGAAGCAGCGTCGATCCTTTTTTTGTGCAGTTGGCCGCTAAAAGACGTGTCCACTGGATGGTGGCCCGCGAATATTGTGAGCACGTCCTATTTGGAAAGGTGCTCAAGCCATTCATGGTCATTCCAACCAATCGCAGCGGACTGGATCTGAAATCAACCAAGCAAGCCATCGAATACGCTCAGCAAGGGCGATTGGTCGGCATGTTTCCCGAAGGCCGAATCAACATCACTCAAGCTCCCTTGCTTCCCATTCGCGGTGGTGCTGCGATGGTGGCGATCAAGACTGGAGTGCCTGTAATACCGCTGTACATCGAAGGCAGTCCCTATGGCGGATCGGTGTGGAGTCCTCTGCTAATGCCCGGTCGCGTGCGCATTACCTTTGGCACTCCGATCTTTCCAAACAACTTGAGCAATGCGAGTTCTACAGAAGAAAGCTGTAGTCTTGGTGAAGACGAAACCGCCGATTCGGCTCAACGTCAACTACACAGCCTAATCCTTCAATGGGGTCAGCAAGTTGTCGCGATGTCAGGTCATCGCGGAGCGTTTGAACCACAGCTCAGCGCTGGATCACGCAAACGCCGAGCCAACTGAAGTTAATTTGGTGTACTGTCTAGACTTCTTGAAGAGCGCCAGGAAGTAGCCGAGGTATTTGATTCAGTGTTTTCCCGCGTGTGGTGGGTGGAGAACTCGTTCGCTCACGCTAAGCACGATCGAAGAAAGCAAGAACACCGTGTGAATCACTACCTGCCACATAATGTTAATGTTCTTCCAGTAGGCCTCAGTGTTCATCTGGAGGACCGCTGCTTCAAGTGCAGCACTATCAAGCCCCTCCGGCAAGCCAGTTGCTGCATGGACGCCGTGACCACCTAATTCGATGAAAGTCTTTAGGAGGTGAATACCAGACACCCCTACCAATGCCGATGCCAATTTGATCTTGAGGGTGGCTGCCGTCGTCTTGTCAAGCCATTCAGGTCGGTCCTCGGATTCTCCAATGTTCAGCTTACTCACGAATAGCGTGTAGCCTCCGATTACGATCATGGCGATCAAGTTTGCAACCATCGTCATATCGACTAAGCCCAAGACCCCCAGTAAAAGTGCATCGGTGTCTTCGGGGTTAAACATCTTCGGATACAGTTCGACCAACTGCATCATGAATCGCACAGCATACATTATTGAGGCCACGATCAGACCAAGAAACAATGGTGCCTGAATCCAGCGGCTAGCAAAAATCACAAACTCAAGCGCATACTCGGCTTGGCTCGGCTGCCGACGTGAGGGTGGGGATTCTTTTTGATCACTCATGGCTAAATCCAACAATCAAATGGGGGCTGAAAACAGAACCGCATCCCCCACCGCGAGGCATACTCACGCCACAATAACTGCATGCGAATTGGACTACACTTTAGAGGATCGATGACATCTTAATTAGCTTTGGGAAGCTTAAAAAGACCACGAGAAAATTTGGACAGCATCTGGCGGTCTCCAAACGCGCTGTCCGACCCTTCAATCGGGTCGGCAAGGCAATGATCAAGAAAGACACAGATGTATTTCGCCGTGTCGTCCGTCACATCCGTGTCCAATCTGCTGGTTCGGATAACTGGGAGAGCCCCTAATCCCCAGCCTTCTTCCTTCGTGCCTCTGACACGAAGGGAACCAGAATTGTCATGATTGGATCGGATGGTGAATCACGCCAGGGTAGTGAATCAAGCTAGGGTGGTGGATTGCGCCAGGGCGTTTTCCGATCTCTCTCGATACTCTCTACGTTTTGGCTTTCGTAGAAATAATCGTGGGGCCAAATGTTCCACCGAGAATCTGTCGAGGTGAAGCCATGCAAAAGCCAATGCCATCCCAACCGGAACACGAAGACAACATGTACGATTCGCTCCGCGATGCCGTTTCCGGTGGAGACGAACCGATGGAAGATTCCAATCCGAAAAGTACTGGAATCATGGTGGTGGGAGCGTACCCCATCGCCCTGTTTATCATGATTGCAGTCGCGACGTTGATTGCCTTCTTGAAGTCATAACTCGTCGGTCAATCAATTTGGACATGACGAAGCTTAGAGCTTTCGGAAACTTTCAATAAAGGACTCTGAAATGAAGACTGACGAAAAGCTGAAGATGGACGTGCTTGAGGAACTGCGTAATGAGCCAAGCCTGCACGTAATCGACATCAAGGTGCTCGCTCATGATGGTACCGTAACGCTAAGCGGCACGGTGAAGCACTTTGCTGACAAGTTTGCTGCTGAACGGGCTACGCAAAGAGTCGTTGGGGTGAAGGCCATTGCTCAACACTTGATCGTAGCTCCGTCTGGCGTGTATGACTTAACCGATACGCAAATTGCCGAAGCGGTTGTACGGTCACTCAAGTCGCATGTTCTGGTGCCTGAAGTCGTCCAAGCGATTGTCGAGGAGGGCTGGATTACCTTGACGGGCGAGGTTCACTGGGCTTATCAACGCGACGCAGCCGAGGAAGCGATCCGTTATCTTGCTGGAGTAAAGGGAGTGTCTAACACGATTACGCTGGCGTCCAAAATCCAATCCGAGGAAGTCTGCGACGAAATCGTCAAATCGTTGTCGAGGAACGCAGAGTTAGATGCATCCCACATCAAAGTGACGGGCGATGGCAACACCATCTATCTCAAAGGCACGGTGCACTCATGGGCCGAGCGTCGAGAGGCGTGTACCGTAGCCTGGAATTCGCCCGGAGTACGAACGGTCCAGAATGAGATTCAAGTCGAACCTTAGCGACTGCGGAAACGACTGAGTAGTCGAATCCGCCAAGATCGGTTCCGTCAAGATCGAATCCGAGGCACCGATGGCGGGCGTAGCGAAGTGAAGCGAAGGCTGATTAGCTCAAAAGAAGTGGATTTGATGTTGCGACCCGCGCATTCATCAGAATCGGTCGCGATTGCAGAAACGTTTGGGCCTTGTTGTAAAGCCAAGCCAAGGTAGGCCGACTTCGTGACCCAGAATACAATACGCCCCAGAAAAAATTCAGTTAATTGCTAGTTGGGGGCGATGGTGTTCGGTTTTTCCAAAAGCAGTGATTTGCGCGCGCTGAACCAGCGTATGGGGCGATTTCTGAATTCCATCCGATATTCAGACCTCGAAACAGAAAAGCAGCGATCTGAGAGTCGAATTCGGCTGGCACAACCATGCATCGCCTTTCCGTTTAATGAGGCCGACGCACCAAGATCCTATGCAATCGGCATCACACGAGACATATCCCTACATGGAATGTCGCTGCTTGCAGAAGGTGCCCTGGAAAAAGGGGACTACATCTTGGTTTTCGGTGATGACGATGGACAGATTATGGTGAAGGCGAATTGCATAAGATGTGTTCGTGAGAAGTTCGGCATGTTCTCACTTGGCTTCAACTTTACCAAGTTGCTATCAGAAGGTGCCTATCCAGCTATTCTCAAAGCGGTAGCGTATTTGGATTCACCTACATCAAAGCCAAGCCAGCCTGCTGAAGCTTGATATCGAAAACTTGTGGGTCGCGTGTAGAGCTCTTCGTTGAACCAGAATCTCGCATGCCGGTGTAGCTCGATCAGATTGTTGATCTGACCGAGCGTATCCGAGCGAATTCTGCAAGAAAGTCTTGGTCTTAGCTACTCGTCGCGATTACTTGTCGCAGCAACCGCGGCCGCAGCAACTCTTCTCGCCTGCAGATGAACACGAAGGCTTCGCAGCAGCTTCGCATGCACATGGGCCACCAGCGTCGCATTGGCATCCAACGGATTCGCATACGCAGTCTGCATTGGTGCAGTTGTCGCAGCAATTGCATGGTGCAGTTTTCTCAGCAGCGGTTGTAGAAGCTGCGGTCGATGCCGCAGTGGTAGTGACTGCAGAATCGCACAAGCACGCGCCGCCTTGGTCGCACTTGCAGTCCAGCAGTTCACAGGCGCAGTCTGCATTGGTGCAATCAACACAGCAACTGCAGCGAGAAGTTGCTGTAGTAGTTGCGTTGGACGAATCGCACTTTCCTGCGGATGCAACGAAAGTGAAGGCGCCGGCGAGTATGGCTACCGGTAGAATGCTAATGGCTAGTAACTTGGTTAACATTTGGAATCTCCAAAAAAACTTGTGTGGGAAATTGATGCAATTGACGAACAGTTCGACAATTGCAAAGCCAAAGAATCACACTAGAGAATCATTTCAGCCAAGTTCCAAGCAGAGACTGCCTCTCTTGATGGGAAGGCGGATGTCGTGTTGGAACTTCAAGCGATGAAGTCGCCTCGACCAACACAGGAAGATCGTAGTCTGGAATCGTGTACGAGTTCGCGAAAGATTTTGAGCTCAATCCCGGACAATCGGTCGAATTCGACAAACTGAGATCAGGGATGCGTTCCAGTAAGCAGTGGCACGGCGAAGCGGGAGAGCCTTGGGACTCTAATTCAGAACAGCAGTTAGCTCGTGTGGGAGTTTCAACTGGCGTGCAGTGCTCACAGCAGGCAGTCGATTCAGATGGCAATGGTCGCTGTGCATTCTTCGAAGTCAGGTGCACTGCACAGCACGAGCCACCGAATTCGCAGGTGCATCGGCCGAAAAGCGGAATGGGCACTGCTAAGCATAGGCTTAACAATGCAACAACAAACTGTCTCAAGAATTGGTAATTGCCAAGTAATCGAACCATTGTTTCATGCTAGACGTTCTAGGTTTCCAGGTCAAGCAAATAAATTCGAGTCGGTTTGGCAGGCCATTCCTAATGGCTGCTTGAGTTCGGTTCATTACTTCAGGCAGGCATGACATCTTGTGCTAACTGCCCAGTTTTCTACTTCGCGAAGCTGGGCAGGCTGATTGGCGGTAAACGATTTGTTGCGGCGCAGAGGTAGCTGGCAGAACGCAGTCGCCTACGGCTTGCCGTTAAACGCCGTTAAACGCCGTTAAACGATCTGTTGCCGTCTAAGAGCGTTTAACAGCGTTCAGAGGCCAGAAACTAAGAGGCCTTGGAAACATAGGCTGCTAAACCAAAGCACAAGAGCATCACTACCCAGACAACATCCAAGAAGTGCCAGTACAGGGCGCAGAAACGCACTGGGAAATGTCGTTCGTGATCGTAAGTTTTCCGATAGATTCCGAACAAGACAAAAACCAGTCCTGCTACACCACCAACGACGTGCAACGCGTGAACCACGATTAGGAACATCGTAAAGCCGTACAGGTTTACCATCGTCGGATGCGGCTGGAGCAATTGACCGATCATCCAGAAAAGCCCGCTTCCCTGAGTGCCAAAAAAGACCAGTGAGAGCACAAAAGCCAGGGTAATGTAGCGTGCAAAGTCGGTCCGACGCTCCTCTCGAATCGCACTCACAGACAAGTGCAAGAGGATGCTAATCGCCACCAAAATGGCTGTCGTGAGGATGAAGCCCCGAGGAATGTAGAACGGTATAATTTCGCCAACTTCGGGCGAAAGCCGGAGCATTACGTAGATTGCATAAAGCAACAAACTGCCGAAAAAAAACACTCCCAGAGAGACCAGCAGTAGGATGACTCCCTGTAGGGCTCGTCGATCTTCGGCCAATTGTGGTGTGGATTTAATCACTTGCGCTATTCTTTTCGAGAAACTCGATGTCGGAACGCTTTTTGCCTCTGGCGCGATTCCGTTTGGCTCCAAGAGACGCCAAAATTGCTGTAAGTCTTTGCATCCTTGGGGGTTGCAGCCGTATGCTTCGGCGTTGACCCATCGAGAGGAAAACCCTAATCTTACATGACTGCATTAATGGGGTCGGAGCGACCCACCCATCATACTGCATAAACTGACAACAATTTAACTGGGCGTTGAGGGCAATCGTAGCCTCCTTCGGTGGTTTCGGCGACAATCGCGACAAACCGTCCAGTTTCCTTGGGATTCGGGCCCTAAAGATGAGCCCTGAACCACTCGGCAGTTACGCCGAAGGGCGTACAATTGAGTTTTGGCACATTTATTAACCGACTTCTACGAAAACTACTGGCCATGGAACTATTGGAACGCGTTTGGGAAGGTACCGGAACATTTTTCTCCAGTGCCCTTCAGGGAATTGAGCGCAGTGTCACTAGCCTTTTCGGCTCGTCCAACGCCCGCCAAATCAAGCGATTTGAATCGATTGTTCAGAAGATTAACGCACTCGAAGACCGTTTATCGCAGCTTACAGAAGAAGAACTCCGAGCGAAGACTGAGGAGTTCAAGCAGCGACTCAAGGACGGCCAAACGCTGAATGATATTCTGATCGAAGCATTCGCGGTCTGCCGCGAAGGTGGCAAGCGATTCCTCAAAATGCGGCACTACGATGTGCAAATGATCGGTGGCATCGTTTTGCACAACGGCATGATTGCTGAAATGGTTACCGGGGAAGGTAAGACGCTGGTCGCGACCTTGCCTGCTTACCTGAATGCACTCGCTGGTCGTGGTTGCCACGTTGTAACCGTCAACGATTACCTCGCGCGTCGCGATATGGAGTGGATGGCACCGTTGTACATGGGTTTGGGGCTTACCGTCGGCGCGATTCAAGGCGGAATGAACAACGACGAACGCCAAGAAGCTTACGCCAAAGACATTACCTACGCGACCAACAATGAACTCGGTTTCGACTACCTGCGCGACAACATGCGCTTGGCCGCTCGTAACGACGATCGTTTTCCTAAGCACTTGCAACAGGTGCAGGGACCATTGGCATTTGCGATCATCGACGAAGTTGACAACATTTTGATCGACGAAGCGAGAACTCCGCTGATCATCTCCGGCCCAGCTCACGTTGACTTGGGCAAGTACTCGGAAGCCGATCGCGTTGCTCGACAGCTCAAGAAAGACCAACACTTCGTCGTCAACGAAAAAGATCACACCGTCAACTTGACTGACGAAGGCGTGCGAACGGCTGAAAAGCTGGCGGGCGTCGAGAGCTTTTACACCGCGGGCAACATGGAATGGCCGCACTTGATCGACAACGCGCTCAAGGCTCACCACTTGTACAAAGTCGACGTGAGCTACGTAGTCAAAGATGGCTCAATCATCATCGTCGACGACTTCACTGGTCGACTTATGGAAGGCCGTCAATGGAGCGATGGATTGCACCAAGCCGTCGAAGCCAAAGAAGGCGTGAAGATCAAGGAAGAGACGCAAACTCTAGCCACAATTACTTTGCAGAACTTCTTCAAGCTGTACAACAAAGTCTCCGGTATGACCGGTACGGCGATGACAGAAGCCAATGAGTTTTGGAAGATCTACAAGCTAGATGTGATTGCCATCCCAACCAATCGTGGCATGCAACGCATCGAATTCACTGACACGATCTACCTGACCGAAAAAGAGAAGTTTCAAGCGGTTGCCAACGAAGTTGAACAAACCAGCAAGTACGACACGCTGTACTTAAAAGATAACACCGAGATTGTCGGCGAGATTATCAAGGAGTCCGACACGGAAGTAACCATCCGCACTCGCGATCGCAGTGAACAGCGGATCGACATGTCGAAGATCGACGATATCGCTCGCAAAGGCCGACCAGTTCTGATTGGAACGGTGTCGATTGAGAAGAGCGAATTGCTTAGCCGAATGTTGGACCAACGCGGAATCAAGCACCAAGTTCTGAATGCCAAGCACCACGGTCGCGAAGCTGAGATCGTTGCTCAAGCTGGTAGACTTGGAACGGTTACGATCGCTACTAACATGGCTGGTCGTGGTACCGACATTATCCTCGGCGGTAATCCAGAAACGATGGCCTGGGCTCAGCTTCAAGGTACCTATAAGACTCGTTTGGATGTTCCACGAGAGGAGTGGGAAAAGCTGGTACATGAGATTGAACAGCGCGAGCAGATGAAAAAGGCTGGCGAGTTTGTTCGGAAGATCGGCGGCTTGTATGTGATTGGCACCGAGCGTCACGAGTCCCGACGCATCGACTTGCAATTGCGCGGTCGTTGCGGTCGTCAAGGCGACCCAGGTAGCAGTCGCTTCTATCTGTCGCTCGAAGACGACCTGATGCGAATCTTCGCTGGCGATTTTGTTCGTAACATGATGAGCAAGCTGGGGATGGGCGAAGGTGAGCCGATCGAAAACAGCTTCGTTAGTCGTCGAATTACGGCTGCTCAAAAGAAGGTTGAAGAGCGCAACTTTGAGATTCGTAAGAATCTGCTCGAGTACGACGAAGTT